>JAGXLK010000392.1 GCA_018334735.1 Planctomycetota bacterium
AGACGTTCGCCCGACGGTTCCGGTAACAGCAACCTCCATCTGGCGGCTTTCCAAAAAGCCTGGCGTGAGGAAATGGAATCCCTGGGATTGACCCCGGGTGATACTCCTGGCCGTTTATCAGCCGCCGATGGTGAGAATGTTGCCGGCTGGTTTGGAGTGTCAACCGAACCGATGGGTGTCGGTCAGTGAGAAGTTTTGTGATCAGTCGAGTGCGGAAAGGAGAAAACACGAATGGTGTCGGATAGATCCGATATGAGTCCGGCGCATTCGAACTGGCTTTCAGAGAACATAATGAACCTTCTGGTTGATTATTATCCGGAAGTCCAGTCCCGACCGTACGGTTCCGGCACCACCCGCGAAAACGCATTACCGGTGCTCGAGGAACTGGACCTTGGCTACATCTGTATCTATGGCAAAGGACATAGTGGTTACACAACGTGGCCAAGTTCGTTGGACACCGCTCATAAGAAACTGGCAAAGGATATGCCCGCTTTCTTCCGGGCGATTACGCGAGAAACGGACACACGGCTTGTTCTTTATTACAGTGGATTGCTCGATGGAATTGCCGGGGAACGCCGTCCTGAATGGCGCATGGAGAATCCTGACGGTTCACCGAAGGAGCTTTTTGCGGATTTTGATCATTTCTCTTCGTGGGGAATCTGCCCTCTGAGTAATTACTGGGACGAATGGGTACAGGTGCAGATCCGTGAGCTTCTCGAGAATTATGAGCCAGACGGAATATGGGTGGATGGTGATTGGCCGGGGCCCTGTTATTGTCAGCGTTGCCGGGAACGTTTTCTTTCTGAATGTGATGTCCACAAATCCTGGGAGGAACTGGAGAAAGACGAAGGTTTTGGCGCGTCCTATCGAGCATTTTGGCGCACAATAGAGCATGAATGGAGGGAAAGGTTCTCGGGTTTTGTTAAGGATCTCAAGGCGAATTGTGTCTACAGCGCCGGCAACGTAAGTCCCAGGCGAGAGTTTCTGGGTCCTTTTGATTGGCGGTCCGGGGACTTCTTCTCGCCCGGGAATTTCAATCTGCACGATATTGCCCGGATGATGCGTTGGTATTCGACTTTGCCGGTGCCATACGATGCTTACATTTGTGACACAAGTTTTACTCACAAACGGAAGACAGTGCGGAGCCGGACCAAAACGCTCGATCGGATGCTGCAGGAGGCCGCGACTGTTGCTTCAAATGGGGGAGCGGTGGGGTACTGGACGTATCCGCTGGGGAATGGAGCCTTTGTGCCGTCGCGCATGGGGCAGGCGAAGCGGGTGAGGAGGTTCTTGAAAAAGCGTGAAAGCATGTTCCTGCATACTGTCCCCGTCCACTGGGTGGCTATTGTCTCCAGTGACCCGGGCGCTCCTGCACTCGGTGATCCGGGCATATGTGGTGCACACAAGGCTCTTGCCGCTCTCCACAGATCACCGGTGATTGTCGACGAGACAGCACTTTCAGTCGATATGGATTTCGCCCTGCTGGTTTTGCCCGAACAGAGTATTCTGGACGCCGAAACTGCTACCAAACTGGAAGATTTTGTTCGCAAAGGAGGGAAACTGTTGTGCAGCGGCTCATCGATCCGTTCTCCGGAATTGCGCAGATTGCTCGGCGCTGATAAGGTCGAATACGCAGCTGTCAACGATGGACATGTTTGCCTGAAAAAGGGTGACGCATGGACGGGTATCGATAGCGAATGGGATAGAATTGAAGGAAATGAAGCGCGTGAACTGTATCCTCTCTATCTCTCCTGGGATCAGTTCAACCCCGGGTCCGAAAACCTTCCGAATAACTGGCCGATGCATGGCTTGGTCGATGAAGAAGATCCCGAAAAGGCCGGTTTTCCTGCGGCGATTGAACGGGATCTGGGCGATGGTCAGATAGTTCACATTGGCACAGATATTTTTGGTCAATATGGAAAACTCGGCGATCCCCAGATGCTGGCATGGGTTCGAGAAATTCTGGGCGGGATGCAACCGGACAGTATCTTTTCAACGGATGCTCCTTCCTGGGTCGATTGTTCTTTGCGCACCCGGGACGATGTCCTCTTTGTGCATATGGTCAACGGGAACCCGGGTCGTGATCTGAGTAAACTTCACACTGATGACCTCTGGGTCGACGAGATTCCGACGGTCGGGCCGATTCAGTGTGCCGTGCGCTCCACAACCGAACCCGAGTCGGTGATTTGGGAACCGCGTGGAGATTCGCTCCCGTTTGATTATCAGGACAATATCTGTCGTGTTGAAATCCCAGAACTTCATATACATGGGTGCATAACTTTCTCCCCGTGGGATTGCCCGGATTACAGACGTCTGTAGTATGTGTGCGTTTGGCGTACCTTCGTAGAAAAGTCGAAGGGACCTTTATTATGAGACAAAAACGAATCGCGCCTATCGTGCTGTTCATCTTTCTCTGGGCTGTTATATCTTTCCAGCCGGCGAGTGGGTGGGAAACGACGCCTCACGAATTGGAAGAGTACAGCCACCTGACCCTGAGGCACGAGACTCCCCACACGAAATGGGCTCGACCTTATGCGGGGGGAAAGATGAAAGTGCTTTATTTCATTTTCAGCGACAACCAGGGGATGGAAACGTATGCACGTGAAGCGGTGGAACTCATGCAGCGTTTCGATGTTGATATCACGCCCGTTTACTGGTATCGGTTTTACGGGTCGTACTGGTTTGGGGGTGTGGCGGGTAGACGGCGCATCAACCGGCTTTTGAAGGGAGAATGGGACGCGTTCGTTTTCCAGGAGATCTCCCCCGATAAGTTGCCCGATCAGGCAAAACCGCTTCTTGCAAAAGCCGTGCAGAAAGGCAGCGGGTGCGTGTTGATAGGGGTGGATGAGGGAAAAGTTCTGGAAGTGATGAAGCGCCGCAAGAAACTTCCGGACTTCCTGGCTGATACCCGGGCCGAGTCGGCTGCTACGTCTGGCAAAGGGCGCATTGTGCGTTTGCCGAAAATCCCCCGGATTGAATACCAGGTGGGCTGGCGCGTCAGATATGAACAGTGCCAGCAACAGCTCGGACGCTGCTTGCTCTGGGCTGCTGACAGAACCCCCCAAATGAACATGGCTGTTGAGGCAAAAAGTGTCCAACGAAAGGATCTTCCCCGCCGCCACATCAAGCTCAGGTGGCAAAATGCAGCGAGAAAACCCCGTTGCACGGTTACGCTGAGGCGTTGGGATGATCGGGCGATAAGCCTGGGCGATTTTACATGCAAAAGCGCCCATGGAGAAAATACACTGCAACTTCCGCTCCAGCGCGCCGGGAGATACTACGTTGAGGCGATAGCGGAGGGAACCCAAGGAGTAGAAGCTTTTACGACCTGCAGCTTTGATATTACCGCAACGCCTTCGATCAAAGGTATCCGGACGGAGCGCGACTGGGTCGAACCCGGTGATAAACTGGCCGGGTCCGTTTCCACATTCGACGATAAAGGATGTCGCGTCCGGGTGCGGCTTATCGACCGGCAGGGAAGAATACTGACCAGGACCAGTCTTGCACGTAAAGCCGAGACGCAAAAAGAAACAGACGAAGGGACAATCCGCACGCGGCCATTCAGCTTTCGCATTGAACCATGGACGCCGATGCTGGTTCGTCTGGAGGCCGTCCTGGTGGACAGGCGAGGGGAAGTTGTTTCCGAATACCGATTTGTTAACATCTCCCGCCGCGGCCGGGACCGATTCAATTTTGTGCTCTGGGATTTCAGCGGGGATCAGACCCTCGCGCCGTACATGGCCCAGAGCATGAGAGAAAAAGGGGTGACCAGTATCCTCTCCAGCCACGAAGCGTCACCGGCGGCTGCGGCGCATAACCTGACCTGGTGTCCGTGGACCGGCGGGCAGATTCAGGAAAAACGTGCCGAAAGCTGGAACAAGCCCGGCCGGACAAGCTATTTCGTCAATCGCATGAAACCCTACAGGCAGCACGGAGTCTACCTCTACAGTCTCGGCGATGAAGGATCGGTCAAAGGTGCCGGCACCGGCCCG
>JAGXLK010000393.1 GCA_018334735.1 Planctomycetota bacterium
CGACCAGCGGATAAGGACGAACCCAAATCTTCGTCTGAGTCCCGGCTGGCTATCCAACAGGAAGGCGTCAGCAGCGAAATGCGGGCACTTGAGCGAAAATTGCTCCGTCTCGTCCAGCAAGTCCATGAAACCGATCCAGAACAGGCCGAGCGTCTGTCCATTGCGCTTAAGAGAGCCCGGGAAGCAATGCTCGAAAAAAGAATGGAAAAAATCTCTTTCCTGCTCAACGAAGTCAATCTCGACGCGGCCGCCAGTGAACAGGACGCCGTTATAAATGACCTCGTCGGTCTGCTCGAAACTCTAACCAAAGAAGACGATTACTACGACAAACTCCAAAAAAACATCAAACAGCTGGAACAGTGGCGCAAGCAAATTAATAAGCTCAGCCGGGAGGAATGGGAACAAAAGCGAGAAAGCGAGAAGTTCAGCAATCTAGCCAGAACGCGCCGTCAGCTCGCCGATCAAATTGCTCGCCTGCAGGATCTCAAAAAGCAGCAGGAAAAACTCGCGAATGAAACGGATAGGGCACGTGAAACTGGCGCCCAGAATTTCGACAACCTCGCTCAAAAACAGAACAGCATTCAAAAGGCAACTGCGTCACTCGCCAGGGATGTCGCCAGAGCGGCCGGGCAAAAAGTGGCCCAAAAATCCGATGGCAAAAGCGACGGCAAAGGAGGACAAAAAGCGAGAGGGAAAAGTGGGGGGAAATCCGGCAGCAAGTCCGGAGCCAAAAGCAGTTCCAACACCGGCCAGCAAGCCGCCAGCCAAACTCCCCCTGCCCCGCCCGAAAGCAAGTCAGCCGAGCCCGGGCAGAAGGATCTCATTGAAGCCACCAAACATCAAACGAATAGCCAGAAAAATCTTGCCGCTGGCAAAGCGCCTTCAGCCCGTAAAAACCAGGAAAACGCTCTGGCCGCTATGGACAGAGCCCTGAAACAGATGAAAAGGGAAAAACAACGGCTCGATTCCCTGTCACCCGACCATCATAAAAAGATGGCCCGCAAGCAAGACGCCACATCACGCATGACGGGCAAACTGGCCAAGCAGATGAATTCTGCCGGTAAATCCGGGTCAAACAGCAGTGGTGGACAAAGCGGAGGGCAATCAGGAGGCCAAAGCGGTGGTCAGTCGGGAGGAAAATCTTCTCCACAAAAAAGCCTCCAAAAAGCACAACAGTCCATGAATCAAGGCTCCAAAAAGCTGCGCAAGAACGATCCGAAAACCGCCGCGCAAAACCAGAAAAAGGCCCACGATAAACTCCAGGAGGCCCGCAGGAAGGTCGATGAAAAGCTGAACGAACTGCGCAAAGAACAACGCGGCGCCCTTCTGGCTAAACTGATCGGCATGTTCCGCCAGATGCTCGATAAACAAGTCGTCATCACCGGAGACACCGGTGAACTGGACAAAATAAAGAACGGTGATGACTGGGGACGGACCGAAAGTTTAAAATGCGCTCAGCTCTCAGATGGTGAGAAGGAACTGGCGGCCGTCGCCCAGGAAGCTCTCAAGATGATGGAGGAAAACAGTTCGCCGATCATCTTTTCCCGCGTTGTCAAAGGACTGAAACAAGACCTGAAGAACCTGAGCCAGAAATTGCAAAAAGAAAAGACAGGCCGTATGACTCACACGGTCCAGAAAGATGTGGAAAGAACGCTCGAAGATCTGATTCAGGCACTGGAAAAGGCGCAAGATAACCCACCTCAGGCGAAGAACGAATCAAAAAAAGGTCAGAGCGGGAAAACCCCGAAGCCGCCGCTGGTAAGCCTGCTGGCCGAAGTGAAACTGCTACGCAATATGCAGGTGGGGATTAACAAGAGAACGGAATCGCTCGAGAAACAAATGCGCGAAGAAGGCGCTTCCTCTGATCTAAAACAAGAAGTAAAAACCCTCACCAATCGGCAAAAATCCGTCTCAGAGATGGCCCAGGAGTTCCGCAAAAAACTCATGGAAAGAACCCGAAAGAAAAGAAAAGACGAACGCCAGGAAGCGCCTACGCTTTAAACAGTTTCGAAAATGACTCTCAAGAGGAAGCGACTCATGCAGAAAATTACTATCATCGCCGTGCTGACCATAGCAGTGATTTTTCCAACACTCAGGGCACAGAACAGAGAAGACAGCCCAACGCCCGACGTCGGAAAAGCGCAACCGGCGAAGGAGTTCATGAAATGGGTCGAAAATACGGACACTCTGGGTCCTGAAACCAGAGATAAAATCCGTCACCTCTCCGATGCCACCGGGTCTGAAGGCGATCCGGACCTGATCGCCCGTGCATTGGCGATAATGCAACCCGATTTCCAGAAGGCGCTGAAATATCTGAATAACGAAAAGCCGCGGAAAGCGGTTAAACTTCTGGAACCCGCCCTGGAGTCGAAAAACCCGTACCTGGCCTCAAACGCCCGTTTTTTCCTGGCCCGGGCCCGAATGCAGCAGGAAAACTACGAGAAGGCAGCCGCACTTCTCAAACCACTAACGGAGGAACAACCGCCGCGAACACAGTATAAACCCCACAGTCTTTTCCGGCTGGCAATCTCCCAGACCTATCTTTTGAAAAGAGATGATGCTTTGAAATCAGTCAGTACTTTCCTCCGTAATTACCCCCACGCCCCCGCCTTGCTGCGGGATCGGGCTAAAATGCTGTTTGTACAACTGATGACGTACCGCAAAGGCAGCCTGAAAGAAGTCTGCGACCTCATGCGGTACAGCCGCCGACGACTGAAATTGGACCGTCTCGGCGAAACGACACAAACACGGCAGGAACGTGTCGTTGAGATACTGGACAAAATGATCGAAGAAGCCCAGAAGCAGCAGAATCAAGGAGGAGGAGGTGGTGGCGGCGGCGGACAGGGCATGGCCCAGGCTGGAGGCGCCGGTGGTGCCCCTTCCGGCAACTCGCCATCAGGTGGCCCGGCTAACCAGTCTCAATTGCCCGGCGGAGCATCAAGTATGGGTGAACTCAGCCGCGAAGTAAAAGGTCGCCCCGGCGAAACGTGGGGGAACATGCCCCCGAAAGAAAGGGAAAAGGCTCTGTCCCACCTGAAATCACAGTTTCCCGATCGCTATCGCGATCTTGTCGAACAGTATTACAAAAGCCTCCAGGAAGAGGAATAGGCCATGACGTTTCGCAAACTCGCTCTCCTTTTCCTGATGATCCTTGCTGTACACGTGCAAGCGGCACCTCCCCGGGACCGCCTTACCACCCTGGATGGGAAGAGTTATCGAGCTCGTATCCGCAAGATCACCCCGGCAGGAAAAGTTGTTTTTGCAGAACGAAAAAACACTGCCGATCTCCAAAATCTCCGAAACATACGCCGCCCGATTAAGCTTCAAAAATCCTCCGGTGCAACATCCATTGTACATCTTCCCGGTGAAGGACAAATTATCGTCCGGTCAGTTCGGATCCACAAAAGCCATCTTGAAATAAACAGCCGGGGAATCGAACCGTGGCGTCTGCCCTTGCGTTACGTCCGCGGACTCTGGTGCCCAACTGGCAAAGACCACCCAACCAGCGCTAAAGATCAGTTCAGGCAACTTCTCACGCAAAAAAAACGAACTGATCGGGCTCTTGCAGTCACCGGTGAAGGCGTCAAAGCCGTCCGGTGTGCTGTGCTTGGACTCGATGGCGAACGTCTTAAGGTCGAATACGAAGGGGAAAAACGCGAAATCCGCCGAGAAAAACTCATCGCTATTGTGCTCGCCGCCACCACCAATCCCCCGGACCGTACCGGCCACTGCCAGGTCACACTCAAAAACAGCTCCAAAATCTGGGGAAAAATCCTGCATCTCAAAGGAAATAAGCTGAAACTGGAAGCGTTCCCGGGCAATACGATTGCGGTCAGGTGGGACCACGTTCATAAAGTCGCAGTACGCAGCGAAAGAATGGTCTTTGCCTCCGACCTCGAACCGATTTCCGCCGTTCAAGGTGCGATAGCCACCTATCCCTGGTCATATAGAAAAGACCGGAATGTCCTCAACAACCCACTGACTCTGGGAGG
>JAGXLK010000394.1 GCA_018334735.1 Planctomycetota bacterium
GGTCATCCAGCCCATCCCAGCGTTCAATATTATGTCCGGCGTTCCGCTTATCTTCCGTAATAATTTGGCGCACCATCGTCGCGTCTTTGTCGTAGAGCGCAATAGTGACTTCCCCGGCTTTCGGCAGATCGTATTCAAAAGTGAGCGGAAGCGGTTTTTCGGGGGGTACACCCATCTCCACGATTTTGCGGTCGAGATTGCCTTTCTCCGAGAAGATAATTTTGCCCCAACACGCCGTTTGCTGATACGGGAAAGCGCTGCCGGACATAACGTCGTAGGCCCAGGCCGAGCCGCCCGCCGTTTTGCGTCCATCGGGTCGGGACCAGTTGAACTGCACGCTTCCGGCGAGAATATCGCCGCCCTCCGGCACAGTTTCCACGCCCAGGGTTTTCCATGGGATTCGATACTCGAAAGTGTAACTGCGGGCTTTCGGTCCTTTGCGGTAGACCGCCTGATATTTGTCGCGCGGGACGATGCTTGAGGGCCAGCGATCGGGTTTGCGGTAGAATCCATAGTTCATCTGGAGACACGGCTTTTTTTCATCGGTGTAGTACCACATTGTGAGGTGGGCAACGTTAGCATCTTTATCGCCTTTTCCGTAGCGGATGGGGAACCCCATTTCCGGGTCGAGCGCCATACGGACCTGGCAGGCATCGGCATCCCAGCCGCGACCAGGTTCGACCTTCGGATCATGCCGGTTCATCATCGGGTTGGGATCTTTGACTTTCGCGCCGATGTAGAGGTGGTCCTTATCGTACATCATCGCGTATTCGGCGCTCTGGCTCTCCCGCGTGGCGGGCATGACATAAATCGTTATCTGCCCCGAAAGATCCCAGTCACCGAGTTTTCCATCAATTTTCACATTCCCGGGCGTCGGCACCGCAAAAACACGCTTATGCCGTCCTCGGCCTATCTCCGCGCCTGTCAGCGGCGCAACCAGAGTGCCGAAAATAAGAAGACACAAAAACACGCAGAGAGTTTTCTTGCTCATTGTAATACCTATCTCCAAAAAATTATGTCCGCAAAAGACCACACAAAGCGCCAGAGTCAACTTTCCGGCATCGGGATTCCGTTCTACCGGAACCTCCAGTTACTTTACCACATTTCGGTTACCACTTCAGAACCCGATTTGGCCGAATGTCTGCAGGTGCATTTTTACAAGCACGCCGCTTGCCTGTATACTCCGTACAACCTGTCATTGAACGTCAAAAATCACCGGAAGAAATGGAATCAGGCGAGGTACTTCAGCGCTTCTTATGGACGAGGAAAGGGCTCAGAAAATGACCGCGGAAAAGGCGGCTGAAACTCACCGCTCCCCTGTCGATCCAGATCGTGTCCCAAAACGCACATTACGCACCGGCGACGAAATGCCAGCCATCGGGCTCGGCACTTTTGGTTCAGACCATGTGCCGGGTGAGGAGATTGCTGAAGCCATCAGGGGTGCGGCGGAAATTGGGTACCGGCACTTTGACTGCGCGGCTGTCTACGACAACGAAGACCTCATCGGAAAATCGCTCCGAGAAATCACCAACGGGGGCATCAAACGCGAAGATCTGTGGATTACGTCCAAACTGTGGAACGACAATCACGGCAAGGGAAACGTCATACCTGCCTGCAAGCAGTCTCTGAGCGACCTCCAGCTGGACTACCTCGATCTTTACCTGGTTCACTGGCCTTTCCCCAATTACCATCCACCGGGTTGCGACGTAACGTCCCGTGCCCCTGACGCAAAACCGTACATCCATGAAGAATACATGGAAACCTGGGGGGAGATGGAAAAACTGGTGGAAATGGGTCTGGCACGTAATATCGGAACGTCAAACATGACGATCCCCAAACTGGAACTTCTGCTTCGGGACGCAAACATACCCCCCGCCTGCAACGAGATGGAACTTCACCCGCATTTTCAGCAACCCAAGTTGTTCAATTACGTGCGAGGCAATGGCATGGTCGCCATCGGGTTCTGCCCCATCGGTTCGCCGGAACGTCCCGAGCGAGACAGAACGCCGGAAGATACCGCCCCCATCGAAGATCCCGTGATCCAGCAAATCGCTGATAAGCACGGGATACACCCGGCGGTTGTGTGCGTCAAGTGGGCCGTCCAGAGAGGTCAGGTCCCGATACCTTTCTCCACCACACCGGCGCACTACCTGGCCAATCTGCGAGCAACGGTGACAGATCCCCTCAGTGACGAGGAAATGGACGCTATTGCAGGCGCCGACAAAAACTGTCGTCTCATTAAAGGCCAGGTTTTTCTATGGAAAGACGACCAGAGCTGGGAAGCTCTCTGGGACCTGGATGGTCAGGTTACGCCACCATAAACCAGGCATCTCTCCAGGCCACGTTCCCAAACAGCTCCCACCCGGCAATCCATTTAAGCCCCCCCTGTTGAATGGTTTCGCGATCATTCCGTGCCGGGATCTGTGGGAACGGTCCGTCCGGCAGTGTCTGATACCAGTAGGCCACCGACGAAATATCATCCTGCAGCGGCAAGAAACGCCCCTCTCCGCGCCAACCCAGGGCCTGCATCGTCACTTTCAGACGTTCGGCGAAGAAAACCGGATCCTGCACGCTCATCGGCTGAGCGGTCGTGCATAAGTAACCTCAGGATATTTATCGCAAACCGCTCAGCTTTTCAGTCACAAGTTACTCTGGTCAACGATCACACGCGACAAGAGAGTCTTCGTTCGAATGCTCATTGCCGGTTTTTCCCTTTCATTGCCGCAGCTGATCGGCAGCCATCGGGTTCAAACACATTTCAGTTTTTCAGCTCCGTCGACTCAATGACTGTGTTTCCCTTTGCCAAAGACACCCGGCGCAACCGGTCTTTGTGCCAGAGACTCACTTCACAGGGTTCGACACTTCCTACGACAATTCTTTCTGCCGAGGTATGCAGCACTTCGACAGCGGCGGGGGCGAGATATTTATCCGTTCGGCCGATCACCCCCCAACCGTGTTGAATCGGACATAGCAACAGTAATCGATCTTCGAAGGAATCAAGCGTAAAATTCCAGGGCTCGCTCAGCAAACTCAGTTCCTGATTGTACCAATCATAGAGCAGAAGCGGTTCCTCTGGTTTCTCCCAAACACCATCGTTTTCATCCAGAAACCCGGATGCCGCGCCATAATCATCGAGGGTGATGGTACCACTCACGGGTTGAGTCGGTTCCGTGAGATTATAGGCAACAATGGCAGCAGCTTTGTTCGGTAATGGTGCTGCTACCACGTACGGTTCGGCTTGCTCAAACGGATCTATAATAGCACTGTGCGGCAGAGGAACAGCGGGAGCAAGGGGACGGAAAAGACGTCCGTCCGCGTCGCAAAGCGGCCACACATGATCAGGATTGAAATCATCGGGATCATCGGACAGATAGATGGGGCCTCCGCTGACTGCTTTGCTCACCGCCATCATCCGGCCGGCGAAAGTATCGGAGCTATGGAACATGTCGTGATCGCCCCAGACAGTGGGCCCGAGCCAGAGCATGTTCTGATAGGAATTGTGCAGATGGGCCTTGGCACGCCAGGCATCATTCACTTTGTAATCTTCACTGCAACGCGTGACGGCGGATAAACAGGTATTGAAAGAATTAACCGGACCGTGCGCCATACAATTGATGAGACCGTCGACCTGAGCGGTCGCGGCACGTTCAAGCGCCCGTGCACAGAACGTGGTAGCCTGTACCGCATTGTCCGTGCCCTGGTAGTTGTGTAACCCTTTAGCCTGGTTGTCGATTTTAACGAAATCGAAACCGCCGGAACATGCCACATTCACCAGCGCTTCATACCAGCCGACGGCATCGGGCAGATTTGCCCCGGGCATCAGCCCCCCTCCCGGGGCTTCCATGAGATGGGAATTAACGGTTTCCCCAAGTTGATTGTCGGCAGCAATCCGCTGCCAGTAACCGTTGAAATTCTCCCAGAGACCGAACCAACGGATACCATCCTCCCGGCGTTGCTCCAGAATTGGCCCCCAGCCGTCGGGGAACGTGTCC
>JAGXLK010000395.1 GCA_018334735.1 Planctomycetota bacterium
AGCCATTCAAACTCGTAACGCTCGCGGCGGGGTTCCAACTTGAACCATGCAAATTCGCCCAGTCGCACGACCTCCATCCCAATATCAGCCATCATATCAAGGTCTTTTTCCCACTGATTTTCAGGCCACTGCTCGGGGTAATAGGCAACGCCCAATTTCATTTGAACCTCCGGCGGGTCGATAGGCGGCTGAGCCGATGTTTTCGTGATGGATTATCTCTTTCTTCGCCTCCGGCAGAAAGCCGGCGCGACTTCGAGGCATTATAGGCGATACCCCTCCAAAATCAAGTCACACGACCTTATCATCGAAAGCCTGCTGGCTGAGTTTTGGCGAAGAAAAAACAGCGTTTTCAGCGGTAGCGATTGACGCCATGGCTCCGAAACCGATAGGATAATATCTCCATGTGTGGGGAAAAATATTTAATTCTCTGCAAACAAACGGGAGAGGGAGCTTCAAGAAATCCGAATCCTGCTTGAAAAAAAAACCGCACTTGTCCATAGTTATGGACGGTTTAGGAGGCCGTGGGGCCTCCCGGAAAAAGCAAATCTCATAAACTCGCTGATGATCTGAACGGTCAGGAACTATGTTCGCACCAAAGATATGGGCTATTGACCTCGGACGAAGTGCCCTGAAAGGGGTATTAATTACCCCCGTGCGAGACGGAGTCGAAATTCTTGACGCCGACATCATATCTTTGAAAGGCGATCCGCCGGAAGCGCTCAAAGAACCGAGTCGAGATACGAGACTGTGGGATGCTCTTGAAGAATTCCACAAACGCCATCGTATCGACAAATATCCTGTCGCTTTTGCGGTCCCCGCGCAGAATGCCCTCATTCGCGAAATTGAGATCGCTCTCGTCGGTAAACGCGACGTGGAAGAACTCGTTAATTTCGAAGCTTCCAACGCCATCCCTTTTGTTCTCGATGAAGTCCTCTGGGATTATCACTTATTCGACGCCAAAGGGGAAGAGGCGACCAAAAGGGGTATGATTTTCGCCGTCAAAAAAACGTCCATCCATACCTACCTCCAGGCGTTCGCAGAAGCGGATGCGGAACGTATCGTCGAAATTACGACTGCCCCCCTGGCAGACCTCAGTCTGCTTCAGTTCGAAACAGAACAGCAGGGTTCAGCGCTTTTATTCGATGTCGGAGCCGAAAACACATGTCTGGTCTCAATGGATGGTAATCGTTTCTGGATGCGAAACCTTGGAATTGGCGGTAACAGAATTACCTGGTTGCTGCGAGATGAATTCGACATCCCTTTCGATCAAGCTGAACAGGCAAAAAAACGCATCGCCCGGTCCGAGATGGCCGAAGATCTGGTGGAAGCTATCAAACCCGGCCTGCACGAACTGGCTGCCGAGCTCAAAACGACACTCGATTATCTTCGACGACAGGGCGAAGATGTCTCCTACGACAGAGTCTACGCCATCGGTGGAGCAGCCCGCCTGACAGGACTTAAAGCGCAGGTGCGTCAGAGCCTCAAGAAGAAACTCTTGGATATCAGATCGCTGGAACACATTTTCGTCTCCCCGGATATCGACGCACGAATCATCCAGAAAAATTTCGATCGCCTCGCTGTGGCAATTGGAACCGGGATTAAAGCACTCGACAAAACCCCTGTCAAAGCCTCTTTCGTCCCCGAAAATGTCGCTCGAAAAACTCAAGCGTCTACCGCCAAAAGGTTCCTATTCTCTACGGGTATTGTCCTGTGGGGAATCGTCGTAATTGCCTTTCTGCTTGGCGTTCGGGTCAAGCAATATCTAAAAGAGGCTCAGGATCATGCTCAGAACGTTCTTGCCACATACCGGGAGAACAAAAACGCGCTTAGAGACGCAACGGAATGGGAGGCCATCGAACGGGAGATGGATTTCCTTCCTTCTCTCAGTAACGGGCGCGCGCAAACTGCTCTGATCTTCGATAAAGTTGTGAGGGTTTTTGAAGAAGCCAACCGGCACGGTACAGTATATTTCCAGCTTTTCTCGATGGAATGTTATCACACAAAATTACACAATTCCGAAAAAGCCCCTGAAGACGACAAAAAAGAGGAAGAGAGAAAAACCAAAAAGTTGGCCTCGACCGCTGAAACTGTCCTTTCGGTGGTCGGGCAGGTCCATACACCACCGGGGATGGAAAATAAAGAAGCTTATGAATCACTTAACGCTCGGCTCAAAAACCACCTGCGCAATTCTTTGCTACTTACTCGCTCACAGGGCAAAGCAACATTCGAAGCCGGCAAACGACTCGTGACGGGTTCGAATACCAGATGGAGTGAAACCCTGAAAGAAGGCGATGAAATTATGGCTCACGAAGACGGTATCTGGTATTCTCTCGCAAAGGTCCAATCTGACGACAAGCTCCTGCTGAATAATGAATTCGAAGGCGGCGATATCAAAGGTGAATTCTCTGCAGCCAGGATCGGCGTCTCAGAGTGGAATCACCTCACCGGTGAGTTCACAATTCGGGCAGAGGTGCCATCGGCTCTCCCATTCACAGGTGTTCTTAGAATTTACGAATCAAACTTCAAAGAGAAAGACGACTGATTTTCTGGAGAAACAGATGGTGGATGCGAGCACCAAAAGACTCATAACCACAATTGTGGTGGGTGTAATATGGCTGAGTCTGTTTGCATTTTTGGCATTTAAGATCATCCCCTTGAGGCAAACACTATTACAGACTCACCAAACACTGGCGAAACAACAGGAATCCATTCTCTCTTTGAAGGACAAAAGCCCCGAAGAAGAAAATCTCCCCACGGCGGGTTTAATTGAGAAATACGAGACTCGCAAGAAAAAAATGCGTAAAGAGGCCGAGACATGCGCTTCCTATTACATTCGGCATAGCGGCGACCTCAACGATGACATTTTCAAAGGGCCTCGCTCTCAAGCCTATCAGATGGCAAACGAATTCCGGAGCGAAAAAAACAAATTGTCCGATCGTGCCGGAAATCTTAATTTTCTGGAGTTAGGCCCACTGGACGATTGGGAAGAAGAGGCAAAAGGCCGGCCGGAACCCGATCAAATCGATAGGCTGGAGAAAGCCACAGCACTTGCGCGTATCCTTATCGGGCATCCGGATCCCCAGCCTCCGGGCGAATTGACCCATGACCCCAGTACTGTTATCGAACTGATGCATATACATGAGCCCATTACGCCGGAGCAACCACCTGTCCCGGACGGAGAGCTCAGAGTGGTGCGATATCGGCTCTTACCCGTCGACATTACTTTCACCACCCGATTCAAAACCCTCGGTGAAACGCTCGATCAAATCGTCCGTGTATCAAGAACAACGGAAGAACCTTGTATTTCCGTCAGGAGTGTTGCCTTAGAAACTCCCGACGAACTTCGTCCCGGAATTGTTCGAGTTCAGTTGGGACTCTATATCTTTGATTTTTATCGGCCCGGCGAGCCAGAAGGATAATCATGAAAAAACGCGTCGGACTAATTGTTCAGGGGAGCCTGATATTGCTTTTGATAGCGACCTTTTTTCTCGCCGTTTATTTCCGAAATCGAGTGGAGAGTTACGCCGCGACAGTTTACAGAAATGCCACGGTACTCAGCGGCTATCTGAAAAGTGAAACATACGGCACAAATGTGGAATTGCCACCGTTTAAAAGAGACCTGCTTTATCAAGAAATTACCAATTCCTGGGACCGCAGACTGACAAAACGCGAGTACCCTCACCAGCTTCTACAACCGCCGAAAGAAGGTGACCAGGAAGAACCTGTGCGATAGGACACCAGGACAATTAACTTAAAGTCCCCTCGATAACTCTCTCGGCATTGAAAGTCTCTTCCAGATTTTTATCTCCGGCCTCTCCAAGCGCCAAAAACGCAACCGGGAGCAAATTCAGCACGTCTTCAGGCATCACTGAAATTGCCCCATATTTTCGGGCCGCCAGGTCGCCGGCCAATCCGTGGACAAAGACACCAAGGCGAGCGGCATCAAATGAATCGAGTCCCTGGCAAGCAAGGGCC
>JAGXLK010000396.1 GCA_018334735.1 Planctomycetota bacterium
CAGTCCTCAGCGCCGCTGAGAGCACGTTTTTGGGGTAAATAGTTTTTTGCCCTATTCGCAAACGGCTGCACAGCTAATAGTTACAATCAACGCAAATGGCTCGCCTTCCGCGCAGCTGCAGCACTGGCGCCGCTTGAGAAAAGCGGGTTAGAATACTTCCGGCTGACCACTCAGCATTTGATCGGTTTTGGCGATAAAATTTTCCGGGTGCACAGGTTATTCACCCGACCCAGACGGGCGAGCATACCGCCATCCCCCCGTTTTGTTGAGTTATCCGGCAATGGTAAAAATCAGCGCGCGTTTCGGCGCGTTTTTCTTCGTATTCCAGCTCGAATGTATCTGAGCCCGGCGCGTTTTCCTCGATCACAGTGCCATTGCGGAGCAGCTGCACGGACTCAATTGTATCGGTACCCCACACCTCAATCTCAATCTTGCGTCCGTCAGTTGGTGGCAATTCTGACCCCATGGGCTCTCCGTTGACCGCAAACCGAAGGACAATTCGGTCGCCTGTCAGCGCGTAAGTGCGCCTGGCCATGAGTGCATCGAACAAAGACCGACGCGTGAGTTTCTCAGCCCATACACCGCAGAGTCCGCCCCAGTATTGACGTGGCTCTTTTGCTGAGCCTCCGGGGCGGCCGCCGTGGCTATCCGAACCCCCAACGATCCCCATGCGCAGCCCTCTTCGTAACGCTTCCATCACTCCGTCGGGTCTCCGAGGCGAAACGAGAGGTCGGTCGTTCGGATTGAAACCTTCGCTTGAACCGTGCATCGACCATATCTCGACCAACCTGTCGACATCCGTTTCAACGGCTTCCCAATCCGTTCCAGGAACGTGCAGATCAAGTTCGTACCCCGGATGGTGGCTGATGATAAATGCATCTGTCCGACGCAGTGTCTCATAAAGTTTAGCCGGATGATCGGACCTGGGATCGTCAACGGGCAGATACGGCATGCTGCCGCCGAGATAGTGCACCACTTTGTCGCCATAATGCGAGTGTTGCCATTCAAATGCCGGAAACGTCACAAATCGTCCTTCGTCCAGGAATACTTCCGCCATGTGTTTGGCGATCGTCCATTTTTCATTGTCCAGATGCGCGTGGTTCTGGACCGGCACCGAGAGAAAATCGAGCCTTTTATCTTCAATCGCCCAGCGATAGACTTCTTCGGTCCACCCCTCCGCCGGACACGTAAAATCATGACAGTGAAGATCGCCGAAGTACAGATTGTGTACGGCCGCGGGAACGCAAGGATTGGACATGGCACCAGGACCACAAGGGCCATCCGTGACTTCCGCACGAATAGCATTGTCGCCAGCAAAGTGCTCACCCAGCTTTCCGATCCCTTTTTGCAGATGTATTGTGTAACTTTTCCCACCGAAAGAAATATCTATGTCATCTTCGCTGGGACATCGATTGTCGAAACGATCCCGAACGGCCACACGTCCCACAATATCTTTGCCCTGGCGAGCGGTTCCGGGCAGGAAAACGTCCACATGATCGGCTTCGTGTGGCGTCACGGTAACGGTTACGGGTTCGGGGAGACGGCGCTGGTGTTCTCCGGGGCCCTGTACAATGACTTTCATCGCCTTAACGCCGGCCAGAGGTGTCCATTTGAACCCCCCTTCTCTGCCAATTGTCAGCCTGACAGAGTCCCCTTCGGACAACGGCTGATCTTCCACTCGAAATCCCGATCCTGTTACCTCAACCTTCTTATCCGCTGGAGCTTCTTCCACTTCAACAAAACCGGGTCGATCAGGACGGTCAGTCTGAATCCCCGTCCCCAGAGGACACTGCCCAAGTACTCCAAAGATCAAATTCGTTCCGCGTTCGAGACCGCCTGGCCCGACCTCGAACCAGAGGGAGAAATGTTTATTCTCACCGGCCTTCACTGACTCGATGGTGCATCCAGCCTTTCCCAAATCTGCCGGGGCATAAAGACCTTCGTCGGCGAACGCATCGCATTCGATCGAAGAAGGTCGGCCGGGACTGCGTTCCGGATGCCAGCGAAAGCGGGTTTTTACAAAATTATCATAATCGAACTCATCGGAAGGCAAATCCGGCTTTTCCCACAATGGGCCATCGAGAATTTCAGCAAATTCCTCAGAGAGTTCGGGCATGCGAAGTTGTTGAAAGACTTTTTTCCAGCGATCCCGTTGATTTTCATGGACGAGCTGGGGTTCAAAACCGCAATTAAGGTACGTCTTGAGCGCTGGGAGGCGAAAATCATCCGTCAGCAAGAATGCCCGTTTCAGCTCGTCTTCGGCCATTGACTGGAGGGCTTCAGTTACCAGCGACCTGCCAAGAGCTTTTCCCCCATGCCCCGGCATTACACCGAGCCAGTGGATAATTCCAGCCTCAGGGTCCACGGCCGGTCTGCGCCATGCCGAAACCGTTCCGACAGGTTCTTCGTCCTGGCACACAAAAAAGATTCTTTCCGGCCGGAAAGCCGGGTCACGCCGCATCATTTTGTCGAACGAAAAACTGTCGGGATCTCGATCGAAGGACTGCGCAAGGATAACCTGCCAGTTGCCTGAATCGCCGTCTCGATAAGTGCGGATGTAATATCCAGGTGCGACCTGCGAAAGCGGCAAGTTCTGCAGATGAGGACGCTTCATACGTAACTGGGGTTTTTGTTTCTGATCTGACTGGTTTTCTGACATTGCAAGTTCCGCTCCGGACAAAAGGAAAATTGGGATTGAACCGCATGGGTTTCCTGAGAAGCAGCGGGCAGGCTCTCGACGTTTATTATAGTGCCTTGTTTCGTGCGAACAATGTCTTGTTGCAAAGACTAAAACTGCAGTGCGATTCGAACTGCCAGAGGTCCTGGATTTTCTGGGAACAAAACTATAGCACTTGACGTCTAATTGAATGTGAAGCCGCAGAGGTTACCCCATAGTTCCTTCTGCAAGAGGAGAGACACGATGTATACACGGCACGGTGGGAAGCGAATCGGAATATTTGTTATTCTCGGAATCGTATTCAGTCTGGCCGCGGCACCAGCCCGAGCCGACCAGGTGAAACTTAATGTCGCTCTCTCTCATCCTGCGCTGCAGGCCGGCCGGGCGCAGGCAACCTACCTTAAAGTCGGTCTTGAAGGCTTCAAGATGAAGAGTGAAGCCCGAACGCCTATTAATGTGGCGCTGGTGCTCGACAAATCGGGATCGATGAGCGGACAGAAAATCGTACAGGCCCGGCAGGCCGCCATCATGGCCGTCAACCGCCTCCGGCCCGATGATATCGTGTCGGTCATCGCATACGATACGACCGTCAGGGTTCTGGTTCCTGCCACGAAAGCTCAAGAAAAGGCCGCTATAATTCGCAAGATTCGCTCGCTGGGTGCAGGCGGGTCCACTGCCCTCTATGGAGGTGTTAAAAAAGGCGGACAAGAAGTGAGGAAATTCCTCAGCCGAAATCGTATCAACAGGATTGTCCTTATGTCCGACGGACTGGCGAACGTCGGGCCTGATTCTATACCCGAAATTGCCGGGCTCGGAGCGCGACTTCATGAAGACGGTATAGCCGTCACTACGATCGGGTTGGGGCTCGATTATAACGAGGATCTGATGACCCAGCTTGCGGTCCGTAGCGAAGGCAATCATTTCTTCGCTGAAAACGCCACAGACCTCCGAAAAGGCTTTGACCTGGAGTTCAGCATCGGCATGGCTGTCGTGGCACAGGAAGTGACCGTTCAGGTCAAATGCGCCGAAGGAGTGCGGCCCGTTCGCATTCTGAACGCTGATGGCAACGTCAAGGGCAACAAAGTCATTGTTGGCATGAACCAGATATACAGCGGACGCGAGGCCGGACTGCTGGTTGAACTGAATGTCCCGGCGACAGCCGCAGGCAAGCGCATGAAGATCGCTGACGTGGAAGTGACTTACGCCAATATGCAGACCAAGACGACGGACAGATTAACCAGCGAGCTGCGGGCCCGTTTCGTGGAAGATCCGGAGACCGTCAAACGTAAACGCCGTAA
>JAGXLK010000397.1 GCA_018334735.1 Planctomycetota bacterium
TGTCCGGAATAAACTCCCGGCCGCAGGTCGGCCAGGACGGTGCCGCCGTTTTTGACGAATTTTCGTAGCGTATCGACCTCTTTTTGCCCGAGGGCCTGGATGAAAGGCAAGATCAACAGTTTGATGCCCCGTTCTTTCAGGTCGCCCTTGAGCGTTCTCTTTCTGGTGGTGTAGACCCACTGGTAACCGCAGTCTTCAATCAATCGCAGGATGCTGCCGTGGGCGCCTTTCACGGAATTGAAGGCGGCCGCTTCTGTCAGTTCGCCGGCATGGCTTGCCGCAACAGAATAATACAGTGCAATCCCGTCGTGTTTTTGATCAAGTTGCATCAGGAGATCCCCGAGTCCGCGTCGCAGGGGAATTATAACTTCGTCGAGGAACCGGCGATTTTCAGGATACGGTTCGTTATTGGGGGCCAGCCACCCGTGGAACCGTCCCCGCCCGGCCAGCATCCACCACCAGATCGAGGGGGCGTCGTTTATGACGGCGCGCCAGGCTCGCGCGATCAGACGGTCGCCTTTCTTGTTGTAGCCAATCCAGAAGCTGTGGATGAAACCTTCGGGTTTGAGACTTCGGACGACTTCGGTGCGAATTCCATCATAAGGGCACCAGAACCCGGAGTTGCTGATCAGTTCGTCGAAGTCCATTCCGAACCCGCCGGAACCTTCGAATCCGACGAGGGCTTTGGGATCATATTTACGGGCCCGTTCTGTGAGACCACCGATCATCCGGCGGCAAAAATTAACCTCCCCGAAATGCTTGCGGTCCGACCACCGCGCATAAATCCCGGCCTCCCGGGCGGCTTTCTCGTGATTGTCGCCCTTTTTCATAACGTTAACCTGGTCCCAGGATTTGTAGTCGCTTTCCCATTCCCGGTTCAGGGCGTCCAGGTCGTCCTCGTAGAATTCTTTCAGCCAGGATCGATACGCCTTGAGACATTCCGGATGGAGACACATGCCGGAGTGCGGGCCCTCGTCGTACATGTTGTAGACGAAGACCGGGGTCCGCGTGCCGGATTCGAAGACGCCGTCTTTTGCGGACAGCATTTTCTGGAAAGCTTCCTCGTCGTTCCAGCAGGCCGGTTGCATGACGGAAACGCCCAGTTCGGGATCTTTTTTCGGGCGTGGCGATCGCATCTTTTTCTCGCCCACGGGCCAGTTATACGCGAAATTCGTGGGTGTCCGGTTGATATTCGCCACCTCTGATTTGCCGCTGAGGGAAGACGTTACTCCCGTTTCTCGAAGCTTGAGCTTTCCCCAATGCCGATAGGGACCGTTCCAGGAGCCCCACAGCACCATGTTGAAGCGGTCGTGCCGACGCCGCAGGATGTGGTACGTCAGCCACGCCGAACCCGCTTCCCGCTTCCCGGCAACAACTCGTGCCCGGACGCGCATTTGAATGGGATAATGCGGGTCGATCGAAAACGCGTATGGCACTTTTTGCCCCGGTTCAGCGTCAACACGTCTGCGCACAACGATCCGGTCGTGGTTGTCGAGAACTTCCAGCAAAAGTGCAGGTTTCGGGATTTCCTGCTCTTCCTGCAGGGTAAAGAGGGCGGTGCCGGCGAGTTTACCGTCGGGTTCGACCCCTTTCTGCTTTTGGTTCAGTTCCACCTCGCAGGGTGCGGGGACGTGGAGGCCCGCATACCCGTAATTTTCTCCGCCTCTGGCGCTTTTGATGAGCAGATCGGTGTAGTAGCGGCCGGCGTCGAGATCGGGGAGGGTGAACTGGCAGGTGATCTTGTCTTTTGCGCCTTCAAATTTTCGCTCATCGCGTGCCAGCACGTGGCCTTTGAGATCGCGCACTCGCCACTTGATTGTGAGATCGAGCGGGTTCTTGCCGGCATCCAGAATCCATTTCCCGGTTTGTCCTCTGGTTTTGCCCCAGGCTAATTTGCGCAATGCCGGAGGGGTCGAGACGAATTTCACCCGGGGTTCCTTTTGGGCGGTCCAGAGGATAGCGCGGCCCATTTCGGCCATCATGTATTGATGGTCGATGGAGTGGTCCCAGCGGAAGAGTTTCGCGCCGCTGTTGTCCTCGATTTTGAACCGTGAGAATACCAGGGCGCGTCCTTTCCCCACTTTGTAAGCGGTGGCGAAAGCTTTCTTGAAAGCGCCTTCTTCCCGGGGAAGTCTGTTGAAGTATTTCTCGGTACGCCCGGCCCTTCCGGTGAGACCAAGTCCCCCGGCGATGTCGTTCACCGGAGTTTCGATCTGCCGATCTTTTCGCAGCACGTTGCGTGGGGGCCTTCGCACAAAGAGGATGCCCGTACCGTCGGCAACGGTTGAGAGGACGCGGAACTTCGCTTCGTTCGACAGTTTGGGCCAGGGGGCTCGCCAGTGGTCCCAGCTCACGATCACATCCCATTTGCGCGATTCCAGCAGTTTGAGAGTTCTCTCGTTGTCGGACATGTGGTACCCATAGAGAGAATATTCGATGTCCATGAAGGGGAAAGCACGAAGGAGTTCCATGGGTTGCCGCGTATTCTGACGGTAGCCGAGCTGATCCCCTTTGAGGATCAGGACGGAAATCTTACCGCCGGAGTATTGTTGGCCCAGCCAGCGGGTTGTCGGAGTCCCGAGATTCCCCGGCTCCATGGTGTATTCCTGGGCTTTCCAGTCCTGGGCGAGTAGCCCGGGCGCCAGCAAGATGGCGGTCAGAACGACGCAAATGGAACGATATTTCATTGTTGTATCCTCCGCTTGGAACAGTTCTTGCTATCCACAATTCTTTTCCGCGGCTTAGCTCTATTACACGATTATTCCAAAGTCTCCACGTGCGCAGGACTGGAGAGGTCCTGTAACATTCGATGCCAGTTTATAGAGCTGATCTTACCACCGAGCTTGTCTCGGTGGAAGGGTACTTTTGCACTATCAGCCCGGGCAAAAATTCCCGCCACCACCGGTTTTATGCCGGTGGGGCGATGCTTGCTTTGCATTGAACTCTGCCCAGCGCTTTCTTCCACCCGCAGGTTGTTGCCGGTGCGAAACGCAGGGATGATTTCATTGGTGGTTTCATTTTTTCTCGACGGCCGGGATTGATGCATTGAGTTCGTGGTATCGAACCATCCAGAGTATGCTCCGACACCGTTTTTTCAGTTTACTCAAGGCCTCGGTTACGCCTGGCCCCGGTTTGTTTCGGGATAGTTCTTCAAGGCTTTTCACGATTTTAGAAACGCTTTCACGGACGTTCTGCAGACTTTTTTTGTCGAGGCGGCCCGCCAGTGCATCGGTTTTGTGCCGAATCTGGGCAATGAGTTGTCGCACCTCGCGTATGCGGTCTCCGCGCATTTCGGGATATGTTGTGTAAGTAATCACGCCTTTTTCGCCGTACATTTTCAATTTTTCACCGAAGACCGGAGCGAGGTTTTGGGAGAACATTTTTTCCAGTTCGCTTGTGGTTCCCGAAAAAACGATATTTCCGTATCTCTGTGGACTTGCGTGGGTTGCGCCTCGATCCCAGGCGCTGTATTCATGTCCGCCTTCTGGATTGGCATACCGGAACCGCACGATCTCGAAACTCCAGAGGTCCCCCGCTTTGGGAGGTTTTGTTTCCAGATCCGCGTACGGAAATCGAAATTCCAGAGCCCAGTAGTCATCGGCGATGTGAGCTTCGACTTTCCAGTCGGTACCCGTGCCCCAGTCGAAGAGTTTGAACCCCATCGGAGTCTCACGGGCGCGCCAGTCGGCGCGTGTGCCGAGAGGAGTCGACATGAATTTGAAATACTCTTCGTGGCTGCATCCTGATTCCAGGTAGATTTCCACCGAGTCGTCCCACCAGAGCGGGCCATCGTATTTTTTGATACGTTTTCTCAGCCCTTCGGGGTTTGGTTCGTTCATGTGGATGCCAACGTAGATTGCTTTGTCGTCGTAGATTATCTTCGTGGATGTTTGCACTTTTGCCCGGATCCGGGTGGATGCGTCCCGCAGCACCATATCGGTGATGACGGGTTTGGCCTGCCAGCATTTTTCATCG
>JAGXLK010000398.1 GCA_018334735.1 Planctomycetota bacterium
CGGCCATGTATGGATCCCCGTTCGAGGAGCGATTGCATACACAGTTTATAAGGGAAGGGGGTTTGGGTGCAACGGCTGGTTGCTGGTTGCTGGACGAAGACGGCAGGAACGGACAGAGGTCAGAGCGTCAGAGGTCAGAGGTCAGTTACGGCAACGGAAAACGGCAAAACGACGAAAAATAACGGCAAAGCGGTGCCGAGCCACCGCACTCCAGAGCCGGCTGCGCCGGCGGGGTTCATGCATGAAACGGTGCTGTTACGATTGTCCGGCACGCAACATGTTCCGTGGGGGAACAAACGACGAAGGACAACGGAGAACGGCAAACGTAAACGGACAGAGGACAGAAGTCAGAGGGCAGAGGTCAGCGACGACGGACGGCGAGGAAGCTGGGAAGCTATGAAGTTTAGACACTACGAAACTGCAAAGGACAGAGGACAGAGATCAGTAACGGCAACGGCGTTACCACAAAACGGCGATACGGCAACGGCGGAACGGACAGACGACAGAGGTCAGCGTGTCAGAGGCCAGAGGTCAGCGTGTCAGAGGCCAGAGGTCAGTTACGGCTACGGAAAACGGCAAAACGACGAAAAACAACGGCAAAGCGGTGCCGAGCCACCGCACTCCAAAGCCGGCTTCGCCGGCGGGGTTCATGAGTGGGCGGATACTGATACGATTGTCCGGCACGCAGAATATTCCGTTTCGCAGCAAACGACAACGGCTCCGGGTCTGCAACCCGGTCCACAGGCTGGAGAGCCTGTGCCACATGACGGCGACGAATACGAACTATTTGCCTCCTCAATCCGGCTGTTCCAGCCCGGTTTGAAGCTCCAGGTGGCTGAAATTAATCCGGGTCTTGTAACCACCGATGCCGATCCTGTCGGTCCGCACGGGATCGGGATCTTCGTATTCCAGCACGGTTTTTCCGTTGATCCGGACCGAAATCTCGCCCGAAACGTTCCGCACTGAAATCCGGTTTCGGCGGGGGGAATACGGTGAATGACCGCCCCGGTATCGCATCGGGAAATCACCGTCCTGTTTCACCCTCAGCACTTCCTCCCCGTTCCGGTAGAGAATCGTGTGAGAGCGGTCGTCCGCATTCAACTCCACCCGGTAACCTTCCTCACTCCCGATCTTCGGCGTGAACTCCACGAAGATGTTATCGAACGGATGGTGCACATGGCTTGGTTTTTCGTTCCATCCAAACCATTCGGTATTTTCCTCGACGTTGAACGCCACCACCGCCCCGCCCTCAAACTTGTCTTTATTCCATAACATCCCGCTATCTTCGGGGGCGATCAGCGAGATCCAGTTCGAGGCCAGCACGCAGGCGATGCCGCCGTGGTCGATCCATTTTCCGCCTTCCCGCCACCAGTCCGTCTCGCGGCGGTCGAATCCGTAGAACCGGCCATGTCTCTGCCGCCGGGGGATCGCAATCTTCAGATCGTCGAACGCCACGCTCCCATTTCGTGCCAGCAACCGGAGAGTTCCGCCCCCGCCCCGTTTCAACGGCCCCTCCCGAACAAGCTTCTCCCCCACGAGGAGCTTCAGCCGGTTTCCCCGGGTATCGATCGTGACATCGTGCCATTTTCCCGGCACGACACCGTTGAAATGCAGCGCCGGGTCTTCCTTCTCGTCCCCGTCTTCAGCTGCAAACAGAACTGTGCTCCCTTCCGAATGGCCCCGGTAGAGTTCCACTCCCCCGGCGGATTTCTGACCGCCCAAGCGGATTCGGAAGGAAAGTTCGAACCCGGAAATCACTTCCTGCCAGTGGCGAAGCGAACCGGGGGAAGCGGCTGATAAAACGCCGTCGGCCACGGCCCAGGTGCCCTTTTCTGTTGTCCAGACGCTCTTCTGCCCTCCCTTTCCCACCACCGGACGCATCTTTTTGCGGCGTCGGAGTTTATCGACGTCCTCTGAGTTGCGTATCTCCTTATATTCTTCCTCCGTAAAATCAAGATAATCGGAGGGATCCTCCACTTTTTCCCGGCTGAAGGCATACGGGCCGATTTCAAAGACACCGTTCCGCCCGGCAGGGGTTCGGAAAGCCAGGCGGTTGATCTCCACTCTTCCACCGGGGCAGACAAGCTTCACCGGCTCGGGATCCTTCGCTGCGCGCAGAAACTGCACGCCCGCGTCGTCATCCACTTCACGGAAATCCGGGACCGAAACGGATGGGGGGCCGGTTTCCTCCAGAATTATCTCACTGGCCGGCGGAGAGGCAGCCTCAATTTTTCCTTTTTCGCCCACCAGAGAAGGCCCATTGGTCTTCTCGTTTCTGAACCAGACCGAACCAGGAGCGGGGTACCAGGCAGCGCGGATGCGCCGCCCATCTTCCGCCCACCAATGAATCTCCGCGGCATAGACATCGTCAAAAACGGCTTCTCCACTCGAGACAAAAAGCCCCATTCCCCCTCCGCTCACTTCGAGGTCGTTCCGGGCAAAGATCAACTGGCCATCAACTTTCACGGCAACCCTCCAGGCCCAGCGTTCGATTGTGACCCTGTGCCACTGATCGATCCGTACGATATCGCTCACATCAGAGGTATCTGAGAACTGTTCGGTTTTCACCTGAAGCGACGGCTCAGGCCCGGTGCAGTCGAACGCGATCCGGGTGGCAGGCTTTTCCCCATTGGAATCGAGGATTGCGCCGAAACGCGAGGCGGCATTGGGGAACATACTGAAGCTGAACCCGGTCCCCTCCCACGAGCCGCCATCAATGAGCGCAACCGCTTCACCATCCCCGGCCTTACCGGTGAGAGAATACTGTCGCGCAATGCGGTTGGGATCGTAACTGAACGCAATGTTCCACTCCCCCGATCGCAGGAACCAGCCGTCCATGCCATGTCCCGGGGAACGCGAGAAATCGTCCTCGAAACGGCGGGCGGAGCGACGACCTTTTCCGTTCACAACAGGACCTTCCGGTTGAAAATTCGGATCGCTTGTCACAAGCAACTGATCGAGCGCGATGCCGTCCTGGCGACATTCGATGCGGACCGGTATTGTTCCGGCCGTCAGGCGGAAGCCCCCGACCGGGACCCAGTGCCATCGGCCAAAGGTTTGATCTTCCCCCACCGTCACAGGATCTCTTTTTCCGATGCGCGCCGAAAACGAATTGCCATCGGGAGGATCCCATTTCGTCCGGGCCCAGATCCGGTAGAGTCCGTCGGCGGGGATTGTCAGCGGGACAGAAGCCTTCGCTGGGGGGAGAGTATCGTTCCCTTCTGGAACCGCAAGCACTTTCCAGCTGGTACTCGAGCGGTCCTTCCTGATTTCAAAAGGTGCCCTGAAATCCGCCCCATGAAGGGGGTAGATCCACGTGCGTTCGGGCAGTGGCCGGGCGTGGTTATTGCGACCATGTGCGCTTTCGAGAGGGGTCAGGTGATCGGGGTTTCGAAGAAAAAAGGTCGCCACACCCACTGCGACGAGAATTATGCCGAACTCAATCAGAACCGTTTTGCGAATGTTCGTCTCTGTATTTTTCATGCGTCTCAGATCCTTCGTTGACTGACACCTGTCTTTCAATCCAGTCTAAGTGCTGGAGGAAAACCTGTCATCTGAAGATTCCGGGGACCCGGCCGGTTCTCAAAATCTTGACAGCGGCTCAGACGCGGTTTAGTATGGAGGTTGGACGACGAGTTGACCGCCAGTGTTTTGCTCTCAGGAGGAATTATGAACAACAAACCGCTTGTCGGCGTTTGGGTCGATCATCGAAGAGCGCTCCTTTTCTGGTCTGACGAGCAGGCAAACATGGACGTCCAGGAGATCGGATCCAACTATCAGGAGGAAGGCGAACCGACGGACCAGGTCAAAATCGCCGGCAATAACGTCCATGGTGGCGGGGTTGCTCACGCACACCTGGACGACCGCCGGCGTGAACAGCTCAAACACTTCTACAAAGAACTCGACAAAAATTTGCGGCCAGCTGAGGAGATATATATTTTCGGGCCGGGACAGGCCAAAAAAGAACTGGCCAA
>JAGXLK010000399.1 GCA_018334735.1 Planctomycetota bacterium
GAAGTGCATTCGTGCCGTACAGGTTTACGGGGAGAGGGATGGATCTCTTATAAAATCGTCAAGCCCGGGGCCCCACGGGCTGGTCGCCCAGCCGACCTCGTACCAGGGACGTTCGAAAGGCCAACCTCGTTGAGGCGGTCAAATGCTCTCTGAACAGTTACGGAACTGACATCAAATTCGTCCTCAAACTCCGTGCGCGTCGGCAAGCGCGATCCCGGCTGAAAGTTTCCGCAGGCGATACGCTGGCATATCTCCCGCACAAGTTCACTTCGTTTCCGGGGGAGACGTCCTCTTCGTTTTGTTTCGGCACCAGTTTCTCGTTCCATACTGTATCCTTGTCTTTAGCAAAGCAAACTTATTTTATTATACAAGCCATATTTATCAAGTAAAGGCTGTCGTTTGAGGGTGCGGTTTGTCACGGAGTGTGTTATCTGGCGCAAAAAGCCCCACGATTTCTCAGAAAAAGGCGGAAGGGGGCCGTATCACTTGTCTCGAAGCGCCGGGGGCATTACACTGTTAGAGCTGAAGCACCAGTGTATTGGCGCGGGAGTTGAGAAGGGCGAGGAGAGCTTGCGATGAAAAAGAGACTTATTGGCCGGATCATTCTTGGCGTTCTTGCGGTGGTGTTCGCCGCCCTGGCGATTTCGCATTTGCTAAACGTTTCCTCGGAAAACGCCTACGAGGGGTTTCGGGCGACAGCTTATGCAATTCTGGCGCTGGCAAGTATCACCGCGTATCGTTATGTGGAGCTTTGATGGGGTAGGAGAGACAGACTTTCGGGCAGCCGGGCAGCAAATATCATGCGATCGAATCCCGGAAGTCGGAGGGTTTAAATGCCTCTCTTGACAGGTTAAAGGGGATAAAGACAAATGAACGAAACGGGTCAGATATCGTGCACGATTTAATGATCAGTTTTATCGACTGTTAATTCCAGGCATGCTACATCGAATTCTTTCTCGAGAATTTTGACGACCTGTTTTTGCGAATTTTCATTACGTGCCACCATTTGAGCAGTGCCGTCGCCACCAGACCCGACGCATTTCCCGCCATAAATATGCGGCTGTATTGGCTCGTAGGAGAGCACTTTGTGAAGGACCGGGGCATCAAGCTCTGAAGGGCACATGGGCGCGAGATACTGATCAAAGTTCTGTTGGGCTTCCTGCATAAGCTCCCCCAGATGTTCCGTATTCCCTTTTTCGAATGCTGTGATGGCTCTACGAACGGTTTCTGCATTTATCGGCCCCAGGTATTCCTGAACAGCCCGATGTTTGTCTTCGGCCGGGAAAGGGTAGCATTCATTCAACCGGCCGAGAATTTCGATTGTATCTTTGCCAGCTTTAAGATCAACGATGACGTAATAGAGGGTTTTGCCGACGGCGATGGTTTGAAAATCGATCAGATCTCCATCAAATATCATGTGGATAGGGCGGGAACCGTACGCACACCCTTGATCCATCCGACCGCAGCGCGACGGAGTGGTGATTTCGCCTTTGTATGCGTATTCCATCTCGCCGCGAGTGGTAAGCTTGAGATCATATATGTTGTCGAACCCTCGTGCGACCAACACGCAGGCGGCGGCGCTTGAGGACAGGCCTTTTTTGAGCGGAAGAGTGGTCCGATAATTGTCGATTTCAAGCCCTTTGACCTTATGATGCGTTGCAATTTGGTAAGCAACGCCGGCGGCGTAGCTGAAAAAACCACCGTTTTCGGCTTCTGATTTCAGAGCCGAGGGTTCCATATCTACTTCATAATGCCGGCGCTTCGAATCTCCAACAGCGGCATGATAAATAAACCGATCCTCGTGAGGTTTCACACGAGCGTAAAGTCCCTGATTGGTCCCCGTAATTATCGTATGGCCTTTTGCCAGATCCGAGTTCATTCGCCGGTAGCCACCTGCCCAGTCACTGTGTTCCCCGAAAAGGCAGATCCGTCCCGGGACAAAAAGTTCTTCCCCATCTGTTTCTTCAGCCATTTTTTCCCCTTAAAGCTTCAATCTTATGTATTCGACTTCGATCTCCTCCCCACGTGTCGACAAGAGTGAGACGGACACCGTCCAGATTTTCTTCGATCGGAATATTGATCAGGCGCTGGTGATTTTCTTCGATTTCGGCGAGGTCTATCCACTGGCTATCTTTCCGGCCTTCCAGGCGTAGATTCTTGGGCATTTCGTCCGGTGTAAATTTGAGACGATCATCGTCTCCGGGACACATACATATCAGCCGTTCCAGGGCGCTATCAACCACCATACGCAGTGATCTAATGCGGACGGTTTCGTTCCATTCGAGCGTGATTTTATCTCCTGGGGAAGCGATTAATGCGTGTTCTTTATCCTCGATAGGCCGATTGATTCCGTCACGAATCATTTCAGGATTTCCCGCTGAGGAGGAAAGGTCTGCGCTCAGCGTCGGTTCTGAGAGCTGATCGTCAATTCCCGGCAGATAACAATCCTCATCGAGGAGATTTTGCTGAAGTTCCACGATATGACCGTTCATGTCGCGAGGAATCAGCTTTCTTTCAGCTGCCATTGCCGCTGCGGTCCCAACGGCCTGGCCCATAACCGACCCTGTGCCCATGACTCGTGTGGAGCTCATAGCGGCGTGTGTGCAGCTGGCACATCGGCCGGCAAACATCAAATTGTCAATATTTTTAGAATACAGCGAGCGATAAGGTATTCCATATGGCGAAGGAGCAGGGTGGAAAATTGTTGCGGGTTCTCCGGATTTCGCTGACCAGAAGCCGGTCGGATGGTGGTCGTCCATGGTCCAGCCGCCATAAGCCACAATATCCTCAAACGAGCCTCCGGCTTCGACGTCGTTTTGGTTCAAGACATGGTCGCCGATATAGCGACGGCTTTCACGTTTCGCTGGCAGAAAATTAAGCCAGTCAAGCGCCCAATTATTGGCACTGACGGAACAGTGATTTTTGATATGGTCCCAGACCCCGTAGGAGATCTTGAGGAGCTCCTCACGCAGCTCTTCTGTATCATAGATTGAATGGGCTTGCCCCCCGAGCTCAACCCACCAGTAGCCACATTTCCATTTTTTGTGGCCGTCTTCGCCGTAGGGGAGTTCATCACAGTTTTCGAAAGTATAAGCCCACTCGGGAGGATCGAAGGGTTGTGGTTCGTCGTATTCGCGGGCGCAGAACATGCAGGTCATACCCATCGTGCAGTTATCGGCTTCCTCCGGTGCGATCGACTCGTCGAATTCGTGTCGGGCCTCGCGTCCCATTCGCCAACCGGCGCCCGTAAGTGGGGCAAGAATGCCATCTCCGCTACAATCCGCGTAGATTTGGGAATGAACCGTGTGTCGAGTCTCAGTTGTAAGTTGCCAGCCGGTGACACTCTGAATGCGTTGACCACTCATCTCAGCTTCCTGGCATGAGCAGTTGTAGAGCACATGGAGATTCGGTTCCTGGAGCGCCTTTTCGTAAAGGACTGTGTCCCATATGGAATAATTGCGGTGTGGGTTCCGGTGAAGATTCTCGAGTCGGATTTCTTCCAGGATCCCTGTCTCACGCATATTTGGAATACCGCCGTGGCGGTCAGCGCCGCAGATATGGACTTTTGTTTCGCTGGAAGCATTACCGCCGAGAACCGGGCGGTCATGCATAAGGATCGTTTGTGATCCGTGGCGAGCTGCAGCGAGGGCGGCACAAAGTCCCGCCATTCCGCCGCCAATCACACAGAAATCGCATTCATGCGTCTTGTGTGGTAAAACGTTGTTGCTGCTCATAGTGAAGACTTTTCCTTCCGGGAAAAGTTCCACCCTAACTGTCGTTTGACCGAAGTGTCAAGCGGAGCGATGAATTTGAGCCAACCATCCCTGACCAGAACGGCCATTTTCCAGGTGTTGTTGTCGAATTGGTAATTTTTATTTGGTGTTGACATAACGATAAGTCTGTGAGCATTGATGATTGGCGAGGAAGATCGGCATATTGCCAGTCGCTTTTATCTTCTCT
>JAGXLK010000400.1 GCA_018334735.1 Planctomycetota bacterium
ACTTCCGCGGGAAACCCCCACAGGTGGGTCACCCAAATTGCCCGCGTCCGGGGGGAAATACGCTCTTCAACGGAATCAGGATCAAGCAGAAAATCATCCTCTCGCACGTCAGCCCAGACCGGCACAATGTTGTTGTGAAGACATGCGATACCGTGAAACTGGACGATCGGGTCGCAGATGATCTCATCTCCTGCGCCCGCACCAATCGCCCCGGGGATGGCCTGCATCAGCAGCATGGCCGCCCCACCGGCGATGGCGTGTCTCGCCTGGAGAGCTTCCGCAAAATCACTGCGGAAATGGTCCATGAACCCGCCACTTTTGTCGCAAAAGCAACCACTTTCAATTACTTCCGTCAGGTTTTTTATCTCATTCTCACCAAATTCAGGCATCTTTCCCTCCAAACGGTCTGGCCGCACACCCCCAAATATGCCAACAGCATTTATGCCGATAATCAAGGCAAATCTATCCGTTTCCTACTCTCACCGCAAGGAAACGCTCTAAGTTAAGTTTTGCGCAAGGTCAGCATATTCCCCGTCCTATCCAACCCGTCCATATCGACCAAGAAGATGTGGTTCGTTTCCGTCCTTTCATCTCCTCCGACCATCTGCAACCCGTGTCGCCCCAGGACAAGACGGGGATGAAAATGACGTTTTTGACCGTCACCGAACGTGGGCCAGGCACCGAAAAGGCCTCCCACTCATGATCGTCCCTATCGGAATACCGTCGCATCACCTGAATGCGATCCGGACCGACCTGATAGAAAAAAGGCTGGCCGAGCGGATCGACACCGGTATGGTTGGTTACAGAGTGAACCTGCCTTCGGGCACCTTGAACAGATCCCTATGCTCCAGCGAACCAGCGAATGCACGTTGATCGCGCGGGCGCGTGAACCGTCAAAATAGATCACGTCGCCTTTGTGGGGAGCCAGGACACTCCGATCGCCCAGTATACCACGCGCTGAATCGACACCCCACGGCCGCCATTGGGCTTCCGAAGCCGATCCGTGGGTCAGCTGCGCTTAGTGGTTGGCCTCTTCGTGCTGGAGCTGTTCGAACAGTGCGGTCATCTCCTCATCATCAACCTGCAGGGCAAATTTCTTGTAGTGCTCGTTCCTCTCCGCCTCGAGCTTCATAACCTGTTCGAGGTAATCCTTATAATCTTCCTCAGTAAACATCCCTGTCCTCCTTTTCCACCTTTTCACGGAGTTCCTCCACCATCTTTCTGTGGCGCTTGGAATCTTCCGCAATAGAGCGGAGCACATTTTGTATCTGTTCTTTCTCTTCATCATCCAGAACCCACGGGCGGGGCAGAAATTCCCCTGAGGGGAGACGTAACTCTTCTTTTTCCATGATATCCGACGCCACGCCCCTTGCTTTATCTCCGTAAGAATCGAGCCCAGGGGGCTGTCTCTCCCGCTTTTCAGCGGCCAGATACAACGCCAGAGAATAGTCAAGGTCCGCGTCCGGGGCCAGAAATATCTCAGGGGTTCGGTTTGGGCGTGGTCGGATTTTTGCGTTCGCCGAAATGTGGTTTTGAATCCGAACACCGCTCCCACACTGGGCAATGTCCTGATTTTGAGGTTCGTTTTTCCTGAAACAGAAAATGAGAGCTGTCAAAATAGACTTCGCAAAGGATTGAAAAGGGCCAAAAATACTTGCAACAGGCGTTATTTTATGTATGATTATACTTAGTTGCTGGTATGTTTTTGGCCAGATCAGGAGACTGAATTTGGCAAAAATAATGGAAATGGCAGAGACAGGGTCTTGATAAGCTCCGCTTAATTCGCGTTGCGGGGCAAGATTTTACAGGAGAGGAGAAGTCTATGGTAGCAGCAATTATTGGGACTATTATAGCGGTCATTCTGGGTGTTGTAGCGATCATCGTCTATATCGTGGGAGCTCGTCCGCAGAAGCCCTGGGGCACTCCAGTAATGGCAATTTGCGTAATCGGTGCTGTCGCTGCCGTTTTTGCGCAGCAATTTGATCTTTTTGAGAAAGCAGGGCGACGGCGTGGTCCCCGTTACATGGAACTTCAAAAAATGGGGGAAGGCTTCAAGGGCCAACTGTCCGAAGGCGCCCGAGTGATAATTTTCCGCACTCCTTACGAGATGATGGGGCCGGGAATGATGCCTCCCGCCGAAGAAATGCCGGAAGGTACTTCATCGGAAGAGTATCGCAAAGAAATGGAGGATATGCGGGCTCAGATGGAAGAGCAAAAGGTCAAGCAGACCAAAGAGATGGAGAAAGCCTTCGAAAAAGGTCTCGGCGCAGATATCGAATTGGTAGCCTGCACGGCTCCTAAAGTTAAAGGTGCCAAGCCAGGGATGGAAATGGCTTATGCCGCCGGACCAATGGGCAATTTCCCCGCACCAGCATTCTCTCGAGTCCTGGACAAGTACAAAGATCAGGGGCTTGACGCCTGGATCTCAACCATTGGCCTTCCCCGGGCTATGGACGAAAAATTCTCCCCTCAGCTCCAATACGTGAGCAGTTTTAAATGGAGCAATCCTCCGGCTGTCGGAGTGCATGTCGGCATGGCATACAACCCCGCTGAAATAAAGGGGTACATGGGCCACGACAAACTGGATGTTGCGGTGCTCCAGGATATGAAGGGAGAGGGCAAAAACGTCGAACGCATCTGGAAAGTTATAACTAAAGATACTCTTTCCGAACTACCCGCTGAACCTTCGGAACAGTATAAAAGTATGATGGGCACTGGAGCTCCATAAATAAAGCTGCTGTTCCAGAAAGATACTTGCCGCCCGGATCGATTTGTCGGTCCGGGCTTTTTTTTGCTGAGCCTCACCGGGAAAACAGGCAAAACCATCATCTTTGACTGGCACATCCGATTCTCTTCCAAAGTGAATGAACTCATTTGGATGAGCATCTCTGTGGTCGTGAAATTGCTGTTTGCTTATCCTATAATATGGGTTTCGCACATCAGTAAAAGGCACAGGAAGAGGATATAAGCTATCGACAAAAACAGTACCCATCAGATCTGGGAAACTCTAACCGACGGCACACCGGTCGTTGTCACTTCCCATCAGAACCTCGACGGAGACGGTGCGGGCGCTGCCCTTGCGTTATGGAATGGACTCAATAAATGCGCCATCAAATGTCTGATCTATTTCGAGCCCCCCATCCCGAAAGTTCTTCAATCGTTGCCGGGATTAGGAGAACACGTAGAAAATCTCACAGAACTTCCGTCCCGCTTTCATCTTGTGGTTTTGGACTGCGGATCAATCGATAGAATCGGAGAACTCTCACGCGAAAAAACCCGATTCGTTAAGATTATCAATATTGACCATCATCGAACCAATGATTTTTTTGGCCATCAAAATCTCGTAGAGCAAACGGTAAGCTCTACCGCAGAACTGGTGTACCGCATACTGAAAACCGGCGATGTACGCTTCGAAGAATCTATTTCTCGCTGTCTGTATGCTGCGATACTGACCGATACCGGCTCTTTCACTTTCAGTAATACGACCCAGCAAGCATTTGAAATTGCAGCCGAACTGGTTCATCTTGGCATCGAGCCCTGGAGGCTTGCCGATAAACTATATTTTTCTCCTCCAGAAGAAGTCGTGCGCCTGAAAGGGCTTGCCATCAGCACTCTCCGGTTGGAGAAAAACGGCAGAGTCGCTACCATGAAAATAACCGAAGATATGTTTCGGCAAACAGGTGCACGCCCCGTTGATACACAGGGTTTCGCTGATATACCCATTTCCGTGCGAAATGTGGAAGTTTCAGCCCTGTTAAAAGAAATAAAGGGAAATCCAAAACCACCCTGCATAAAAATCAGTCTCCGTAGCCGTGCTGCGAGGCAGCCAGCTGACGTCTGTGCTGTCGCTGAGTCTTTCGGTGGCGGAGGCCACCGGCACGCGGCAGGGTGTGAAATGGAAGTCGATATTGACAAAGCACGCAAAATAATCGTTGAAACTCTGAGCCAGGAACTTGA
>JAGXLK010000401.1 GCA_018334735.1 Planctomycetota bacterium
ACGGGTAATGGGAAGCCATTCTTGCCAAATCAGGGTAGAACCTTTATTGAAGACCGTTCATAATCCTTCTCAGCCAAAAATCCGGGCTAAAAAAACGGCGCATAAATCTCACAACTTAAAATCAGTGATCAGCAATGAGGCGAACGCTACGTTGAAAAACGATTGGCTTTAACTGCTTTTTCACAAGGAAGATACAGACATCTTCCGGCACAGTAGCACTGGCCGGACATTGTGAACACTTCTTGTTGTCGTAAACTCTTACGCCTGAACGGCATGCGCCGTTTTATATAGCCTGCATCCGTAAGATGCAGGCTTGAGCATGTGTTTGATCCGTCAGCCCTCCCGTGCGTCGGAGGGGTTGCGTACGTCTTCGCCCTGCCGGTAGGCGAGTCGGAGGAAGAAGAAGCCGCTGGCGAGGGCGAGAATGATCGCCGCTATCCCGTAGAGTATCGGTGCGTCAAGATGTTTGACGTCCAGAAGAATCACTTTCCGGGCGATGGCAATCATGGCGACCAGAAAGACAACCTCCACGTGCAGTTGCTCGCTGGATAGATACGTTTTGACGGTCTCCAGAAGTTCCAGTCCGATCAGGACCATGAACACGAATCCGAAGATGTTGCTGACCTTGTCGACCTCCAGAAGGAGGAACGGTTTTTCGAAGAGTTGTTCCACTACCTGGATGCCGACATCCACTGTGGCCAGCAGGATGGCCAGCATCATCACCAGCAACAAAACGACGGTGATGATACGTTCGAAAACTTCCAACACCTTCATCATGAAATGTTCTTCCTTCGGGTTTTCCTCAGTCATTTTGGCCCTCGCTTTGTTTCAGGACGTTTTTACTTTTTGTGACGAATGGATTTTGGCGGACTGCCCGCGAGAAAAGGTAGGGGTATCGCCGCTGCATGTGTTGCATGTAACGAAGCCATTGATCGACCAGACGACCGTATGCGCGCTGGGTATCGCCGATGATATGTGCCCGATCAAACGGCGGGAGGCTTGAGACGTCATCTCGGGCTTCCAGTTCATCGATAAGATGGAAGACCGCCCAAAGCACATCGGTGAAAGCCTCATGTTCCATGACGGCAGCGTTTTCGAGCAAGCCAACCACGAAAGCGCGTTTCCCTTTTGAGATTTGTACCAGGTCAGGCAGACTCACGAGATCAGGATCGAGTTCGTAATCTTTTTTCCCGAGCTGGCGTCGAACGTTCGCAAAATCTTCCGCGGTCCAGTCGCCTTCCACACGAAGGACCTCTTTAATTTCTTCTTGAGAAGGATCCGCATCCGAAAAAAGGGTCAACAAATTGGTTCCCAATTCGCTGAAGAAAAGGCCGATCACCATGTTGAGTTTCTCCATACGACTCTGCTGCTGGCGCTTTGTCAGGATTAGCTCGGTGGCGTTGGCGATGACGCCGAGGAAGGTTCCCACACCCATTACGATCATGACCACGGCCAACACACGTCCGGGTCCGGTTTCAGGACTGATATCGCCGTATCCGACTGTCGCCATCGTGACGATAATGAAGTAGAGGGCCTCAGAAAAGCTCATTCCCTCAAGTGCCATGAAACCCACGGTTCCCACAATGAGGGCGGCAAAAAAGAGAATTAAATAGAATCGAAACCTGAACCGGACGGCTTTGACGGTGTCGGGCATGTTACTTTCCTGAGAATTCTTATTTTCGGACTATTGAGCTTTCCTTCCGCATTGTGGGGTGCCGACAACAAAAAGGCAACAGAAACCGGAAAAGATTCGTATCAGCTATCGTCTTCCCGGATCCCATGACCGGTGGCGTGAGACGTGAGCGGACTGGACTTCAGCACCGCTTGCTTTGGTTTCCGATCCCCGCGGCCTTGTGCCGCGGGGGAGAAAGATTGAGCGGCTAGAAACCGCGGCCACTCCGGGGACGTGTGGCGTTCCCATGGCTAGCCCACTCAATCTCTGCCTCCTGTCACGCAAGGTGACAGGGGGGCTAACTTGTTTCCGAACACTTCCAGGGACGGTATAAGAGGCGTGAAAACTGAAAGAAGAGCGGGTTAACACAGCACCGCTCAACTCGCGGCTGCTCCTCGCTGACGGGCCTCTTCGTCGGGTTCTGGTTTCAGTTTGCCTTGTTCCACCATCGAGGCCAGCGGGTTGTCTTCAATATCGAGCGGGAATTCCACGAGCCCACGACGCCGACTTGATTCGTATGCACCAAAGATAATCTCGGTAGCGATGAGCGCATTCGACGCATCGAGCTGGCATTTGCGTCCTTCCAGGAAACAACTTATGACGTCGGCGACAGCGCGTTCAATGAAACGGGGACCGTGGATGCTTTCGCCCCCGGTGTCGGGTTCGGTCCAGTCGCTCTCCCCGGCCCGCTTGTAGCGGATCGGGGGGCCTCCCTGCACGCCGACTTCGATGGTTCCTTCGGTCCCGACCAATTTATCCACACATCCGACAGGGCCGGTGCCAACTCCGGTCATGATCAGCCCGAAAACGCCGTTTTGGTATTCGGTAAGCACAACCTGCTGATTTTCGTTATGCGAGCCAAAAACGAAATTCTCTTTGCTGTAGTCAATCTGGCCCAGGACCCATTTTGCCGGCACTTCGCCGTTGAAAAAACTGAACATATCGATGAAATGGGTGCCGGTATCGTAGAGGTTGCCGGCGCCGCATTCGAGGCGGATGAGTTCCCCGATTTCCCCGTTATCGAGCATTTCTTTCGCCATCGTGAAAGGTTTACCGTAGCGGCGTTGATGATTGAAGGTCAGCTGGACTCCTGCCTTTTCAGCGGCCTCCGCCATCCTTTTTGCGCCGCCCCAGGTGTCGGCCATCGGTTTTTCGCAGTGGATCGCCTGAACCCCGGCATCGATGCAATCGAGCACCATTTGTTCATGCAGATGCATCCAGGTGCAGATGCTCACCACGTCCAGATCCATCTCATCGAGCATTTGTTTGTAGTCGAGAAATACGCCATCTTCGCCGATATCGTAGGTTTGTGCGAAATTCTCGGTGTTTTCTTGCACGATGTCGGCGCATGCGACCATTTCGCAGGATTCCAGTTCACTGTAGCCGTCGGCGTGGCGGTAGGCCATGGCGAATCCGAACCGATCGCCACGTTCTTTTTTCTTTCCCGTCCCGATGAGTCCAATTCGCAGCTTGCTCACGTCGTCATCTCCTCAATGTGATCAAAGTCGAATTCAAAATAGTGTATCGCGCCGGGGCGGGATGCGAAAGTGAACGTGAGGAGGGGAGAATCATGAACGAAAACGAAGTAACGCAAATGGGGGCATGGCGCGCTCGACAAACGCATGTGGCACGGGCTCCTTGGGCTCCTTAGCCTTGCGCGGAGGAGGCTCGTCGTTTTGTGGCGGGCCTTCAGCCCACTTTTTTTGTCAATGCACACCTGTACCCCAGGGCTCCGAGGACCATCAGCCCTCTGCACTCCGGGCTGTTATAGGCTGCCCTTTCAGGGCGGGGTGTGATCGGCGATGGTCATTTTTTTCAGGATGGGGCGCTCAACCGATTCATTCTTCCGGCAAAACGATTTCGCCGTCTTCTATCATGCTTAGAAGCGGGGAATCTTCGATATCGAGGGGGAGATGGACTCGGGCGCGACGGCGGGCGGATTCGTAGGTGGCAAAGATCAGCTCGGTGGCCTGGAGGGCTTTTTTGCTCGAAAGGAGCGATTCTTTGCCGTTGAGCAGACAATCGATCGATTCCAATAGATAGCGCGTGGTGGCGCCTCCGGGGACGTCGAGTTCTTCCAATTCCACGGACTGCCAGTTCTCACCTTCCCGCAGAAGGCGCACTCCGTCGTGATTGACCTCGATCATGCCTTCCGTACCGATAAGGAGGTTCTGGCAACGCCCGCCGTGGTCCTGGCCGGTCGCAATCAGACCCATTACGCCATTCTGCCATTTTATGTAGGAAAGGCCGAAGGTCTCAACGAGAGCACCAAAAATCGTGCGT
>JAGXLK010000402.1 GCA_018334735.1 Planctomycetota bacterium
ACTGAATGGGTCGTGAGGTTCCTCTTTTTTGGATTTAGCATTGGCCAGAGCTGCTTCCGTTTCGCGAAGCTTTTTTTCGAGTGCGTCAATTTTCTCCTGAAGCTCATCGACCTGTTTGTCCCGATTGGCCAGTTTGCTCTTTACGTCTCTGAGCTGTTTTTTATTCGAGTCGAATCGTTTTTGAAGTGAACTGAAGCGTTTCTCCTGTTTCTTAAAACTCTCTTTCCAGTCAGCGACGTCGTTTCTGGCCCTTTTAGCGGATCTTCTCGCTGTTTTAAGAGGTTCACGCTGAATGGTATAGACCAGGAACGCTCCCGCAGCGGCAGCGGCAATCGTCAGAAGTGTCACAATTGGTAGGCTAAGTCCTCCGGTGCGGATGGCTTTTCGAGATTGTCTTCTCCGCCGGGCACGCTCTGAGGGTGTTTCGGCCGAAGTGTCTGCTCCAGCTGCCGAATCTTGGTCTTCTGTGGCGGGACGTGACTTCAGCCATTCTTTTCCACACTTCGGGCATTTCTGCCCGGGTCTTATTTCATCGACATCGATATCCGCGCCGCAGTGGGGACACTGCATGAGTATTTGGCTCCAGATTTGAGATCTATCCGAACTGCGATCATTTGCGTCGTCGGAAATATGGCTTTTTAATACCGTTTGCTTCGAATCATTCATTCTGCCCGAAATGCCCCGATTCAGTCAAGAGGCCCTTGCCGTTTCTTAGAACCCGATATGCGAAGATGCAAGGGCCGAATTGTTGCGTTATAATGCAGAGCATAATTATATATGTAAAGAAGATTCGTTTGCAGGAGGTGGTTGAATTTGAACGCCGATGGAAAGATAAAAGTTGCTGTGCTGGGCAGCACGGTTTATATTAAACCGCTCGGTTATGCGACGCAAGATAACAGCCTTGGCTTGCCTGGGTTCCTTCAGGCTATGTCTCGCCAGGGGTGTAAACAGGCCATTTTTGATCTCGCCGATTGTCAGGCGATGGATAGCACATTTCTCGGAGTGATCGCATCCGCCGCCATGTCATGTGTCCGGGGAGACGCGAAGAATGTGTTGATACTTAATGCGAACGAAGAAGCAAGACGGGAATTGCAATTGGTTGGATTGCTTCCTAAGGTTGCGTTGAAAGAAGAAGAATGTGAATTGCCGGAGGAGATTGAATTTTCACAGGTCGACTTTGTTCATTTGCCCAACGATGAGCGCGAACGGGTGAAACGTATTAAAGAGTTACATGAAGAATTGATAAAGCTGAACGAGCGAAACAAAGAAAATTTCGCGAGTTTTGTAGAGATGTTGAACAAAGAGCTTCAAGAAGACTGAAGGAGTGTTCAGGTCATGGCCGTGCGATTTGCGATGTGCAACGAGTTTTGTGAAGGGTGGAGTTTCTCGGAAACGTGCCGGCTGGCAGCAGATGCTGGCTACGAAGGGATTGAAATCGCGCCTTTTACTATCAAAGATTCCGTGGTGGATATCACTCCTTCAGAGCGTCAACAATTGAAAAATACTGCTGAAAAATCTGGTCTGGATGTTGTCGGGTTGCACTGGCTTCTTACAAAGCCACCGGGGATGTATATCAATCATCCTGATGATGCGATCAGGTCGCGAACGAAAGATTATCTCAAAGCAGAGATCGATTTTTGCAGCGACCTCGGGGGAACACGGATGATTGTCGGTTCCCCCAAACAACGGAACGTTCTGGAATCTGATACCTACGAAGCCGCATGGGACCGCACTGTTACGGTTTTCAAGGACCTGGCTCCTCACGCTGGAAACGAAGGGATTTGTCTTTGTATAGAGCCTTTAGCTCCGACCGAGACCAATTTTATCCAGACGGCTCAGGAAGCGCGTCGGCTTGTGGAAGCTGTCGACCATTCTGCATTTCAAATGATGCTTGATGTAAAAGCAATGTGCGGTGATGTGGAACCGATTCCAGAGATCATCAGAAAATCATGTTCCTATGTGAGGCACTTTCATGCGAATGACGAGGGTCTCGGGGGGCCCGGTTCCGGAGACACTGATTTTGTACCAATTGCTCGGTCTCTCGAAGAATGCGGGTACGAAGGTTGGGTTTCAGTGGAGGTATTCGATTTCTCCCCCGGACCAGAAGCCATAGCTCACGAGAGTATTACTTATTTACGGGAAGTGTTCGAAAAATGAACGGGCGGGATGTCAGCCGGATAGCTCTCGGGCAGCGATGAAGGCTTTTCTGTGAGAATGCAGGGTAATTGTTGAATTCCTTTGTTGTAGTTCAAGAGGTGAACATCGATGTCAGAATATGAAATTGCGTTGCAGATGAGTGAAAGAGGTGCAAATTTCACCCCGGCTTCGGTAGAACTTGACATACCAGCCGATGCCGCGGGCAAAATGGGAATGAAAGATCCACTGGGCAAAAACATTCCTTTCCAGATTGAGAAACGGGGTAAGGGTTGCCGACTTCACTGGATCGTTGAAAGCGCGGCTTCGGGACAAGAACTGACTTATTCCCTGGAACCGAAGGGAGAGGAGTTTCCCGATGACAAAGTGCAGATGGTACAGGAAAAAGGGAAAGTAGAGATCCGCATCGGCGCCCAGCATTTTACGACATTTCATTACGGCTCCGAGGTGCCGCGTCCTGTACTGTATCCGATTATTGGCCCTTATGGGGACGGTGTCACTCGACATTACCCGATGGAAATTATTGAAGATGACCATACAGATCATCCACACCATCGCTCCGTCTGGGTGGCCTGGGGAGATGTCAATGGTTCAGATAATTGGTCTGAAGGTGAAGAGAGCGGGCGTCTTGAAACGGAAGAGGTTATCCGATGCGAAGAGGGACCGGTATACGGGCTGATTCATGCCAGAAATGCATGGGTGGACGTCAACGGGAAAAAACTGATGGAAGACGAGACCCGGTACCGTTTTTATAATTTGCCCGGTGACATGCGACTCATACAGATAAACCTCGAACTGCATGCAACCGAAGGAGACATGCGTCTCGGAGATACGAAAGAGGGCGGGCTCTGTTCAGTGCGGGTGGCTGCCCCGATGGAAGTTGACCGCGGCGGGCAAATTCAGAATTCTTTCGGCGGCGTTGACGAACCTGAGACCTGGGGAAAGCGCGCTCATTGGTGCGATTACAACGGAATGGTCAATGGATACAGGGTCGGGATCGCTATCTTCGATGACCCCGGCAATTTTCGGCATCCCACATACTGGCATGTCAGAAATTACGGACTGATGACAGCTAACCCGTTCGGGCTGTCGTATTTTCGCGCGCCCTTGGAAGTCGATGGCTCGCACACCATCCCTGCTGGCGAAAGCATGTCGTTCCGTTACGCCGTTTATGTCCATGCAGGCGATGCTTCTGAGGGCAATGTCGGGGACCGATATCTCGACTGGGTATATCCCCCGGCGGCATCGTTGCCCGAGTAGGGGACGGTGTTCCGTGCGAAGACGGACACAGTTCCTTAGAGCAGTCCATGTGGGCCGACCGGCCTATTTTGTCAGTCCCCATAAGATATGAGCGGCGATTCCAGAGGGGGTATTCAGGTATCATCAAAGTCTTGCGGAAATAAGAAGGTGATTGTAAAAACTATCGGAGAGAGCTATGAATGACATCAGTGATTTCTGGAAATTAGAGCCTCAGGCGGTGCTGAAGCCCTGGGGGCTGACTCATAAGGAAGCGTTTCACAATACTGGTATTCGCGTGGGACTCGGCGAACTCTGGCTTGCTTCGGCTCAAACGGGAGAAGGTAACTTTGCCAGCAACATTGCCGGCTCAGAGTTTAAAAACAATCTCGCCGAACTGCTTATAAGGGCGGCGGATGCGGGAGAAAAAACTTTTAAAGAGTTCGTGGGGAAAACTCCCTATGCCATGATGAAAGACAATCCCCACCGCGGTAAAACAGAAGCCTGGTACGTTCGTAAAGCGCAGGGACGTGTTGGTTTTGCGTCCGGCCCTCGAAC
>JAGXLK010000403.1 GCA_018334735.1 Planctomycetota bacterium
GGCAAATGATAAGGACTGAACCCACCTCGCTTCTGGCCTGAAGTTCCCGCAAAATCAGTCCCGCTTCGATGGTCTTCCCCACTCCGACACCATCAGCGATAAGCAGGCGGGGCCTCTCAGCCCGAATGAATTTCATCACCGGACGGAACTGATAGGGCACGAAATCCACGCGCGCCGCATTCAAGGAATAGAGCGTGGAAGTGCCCGGATGCTGGATCTGCAAAGCGCTCAGGTGAGCGTGAAAGTGAGAGAGGGGTAGGACTTTTTGCGGAGTCGTCTGTTTTTCGACAGCGACGAGCTGGGAGGCATAATATGTGCGCGTTTCCTCGCCAACCAATACGACGAATCTATTCTCTGGTTTTCCCAGCAGGACCTCTACAACGGCTCCGGTTACCGCAGGCTCCGCTTGCAGGGAGACCAACGAGCCCGGTGGGAACTCCACCTCGTTTTTTTCGGGTTTCTGAGGCACTGCATGTCCTCGACATTGATACCGGCCACCGCGCAGCCTTTGTAGTTGCGGACTGTGAGATTTGTATAATGGTGAGGCAAATCCATTATAGTAAGGCTGATGCCAGTTTCAATCCTTATACCCACGGCCTCAAGGGTCCTGGCTGGCCGGCGCCGATGAGAGTACGGAGAACGGAATACAGGCGTTACTACGCGAGTCCCGGTTGAAGACCGGCGTAAGATTAATCGATTTAGCCCGCATATGTCATGAATTCCGAAGTGATATTACTATAAAGCATGTCTGGAATTGGCCTTACTACGGATTTTGCCATGATGATTTGTGCACACCCTGTACTGAGCGCTTTTTCAAACAAACGGCAGGAATTCACCCTGTCGGGAGCCCCCTCAGCCGCCAGTTGGCGGTTCCGTTGGAGAGAGACTGTTAGACCGCGCGGACAGTGACAAAAAAACAAGCCCCGTCTTACTAAGATGAAAGAGGCTTCTGCCTCTATGCTTTGTCAGGCTGCAGTTGGGGTATACGAATACCCCCGCCTTTACCCTCCGCGCATATCCGGCGCTGAGGGAGCTTGAAATATGCGAGTTAGGCCGGGCGCCCACTGTCAAGGCGCAGAATGCTTGACCTTTTTTGGTTTCTTAACTATACTTTCCAGAGACGAATCATTACCCCCTTAGCTCAGTTTGGCAGAGCAACGGATTCTTAATCCGTGGGTCCGGGGTTCGAGTCCCCGAGGGGGTACCAATCAATTCATCATTGGAAGCCCTTGGTAGGCAAGGGCTTCCAATTTTTGTTCGATCGTTTGCCGTTGTGGACTGCGTATGCGACGTAAGTATTCAGTAAACCACGTTGACTTTCTTCGGCACGCCGGGCCTCCTCCGGCCCTGTGCCTGAGGTTCTACGATTAGCCACTGCGGCGATAGGGCTCCGAAGACCTTCAGCCTTCTGCACCCTGGGCTATGATATTTTGCCCTTTCAGGGCTGCTTTGCCGCTCTTGTCGGTCATCTCCGCTTTTCTGCACTGCTTTGCTATGTTAGGTTTGTTGCTGGAGCCTGAAAAGCCTTCCTTGTATTACTTTAACACGAATAAAAACTTACCGAAGGGAATTGACAGCTGGCCTTATCGTTGGGGACACTATCTGGAGCAAGGAGTCAAGACGAATGGGAGAAACCCTGTACAACGGAATTGAACTACCGAACGAATGGCCGCCGCGGAATCTGGGCCCTGCTGGGTATGATCCGATGCCGGTGCCGTATCTTGAAACATCACCCCCGGTCATACCGATCGACGTGGGAAGACAACTTTTTGTTGACGACTTTCTGATCGCAGAAACCAGCATGCAACGTGTCTTTCATGCGGCGGAGAAGTTCGAGAACAATCCGGTCATGAAGCCGGAAACATCCCTGGAACGAGAAACGAGCGGCGTCTTTCCAGCTGCTGTCCCGAAGGACGGCGGCGTCTGGTGGGATCCTGCTGAACGACGTTTCAAGATGTGGTACGAGGCCGGGTGGTGCGGTGCACTTAGCTACGCCGTCAGTGCGGACGGCCTGGTTTGGTCGCGGCCGGAACTCGATGTCAACCCGCCCACCAACCAGGTCGTGCAGGGGCTCGTCGGCGACTCGGGTGCCGTCGTGCTTGACCTCGATAGCGAGAATCCCCGGCAACGCTATAAGATGTTCCAACGGGAATGCAATGCGGCCATCGGTATGGGGCGTGGTCCTGGGAACAGTCTGGTTTCGGCCGACGGCATCCACTGGAGTGCCCCGGTGAAGACAGGACCTGTAGGGGACCGCAGTACGATGTTCTACAACGCGTTTCGGAAGAAATGGGTCTACAGTATCCGCAGCAGCCGCGCCGGGATCGGCCGCGCCAGGGAATATCGGGAGCACGATGATTTTCTCCAGGGCGCCACCTGGACCGATACTGAGAAGGTCTTCTGGTGCGGCGCTGATCGCCACGATACACCGGACCCGGAGATTGGCGATCCCGCGCAGCTCTACAACCTGACCGCGGTGGCCTACGAAAGCATCATGCTCGGCCTCTTCGAGATTCACCTCGGTCCCAGCAACGAGAAGTGCAAGGAGCAGCGGCGTCCGAAGATCACGGAACTGAAAACTGCCTTCAGTCGTGATGGATTTCACTGGCACCGCCCGGACCGCAACGTCTTCATCGAAGCGGCCCGCAATCCCGATGCCTGGGACCGGGGCTACGTGCAGTCAGTGGGGGGCATTTGCACTATCCACGATGATGAACTGTGGTTCTATTATACGGGTTTTACGGGTGACTCTGGCAATGCGACGGACCGGTTTGGGTTTCCTGCGGCCCTGTATTCGAACGGATGCACCGGGATCGCCAAACTCCGCCGTGACGGTTTCGCTTCGATGCATGCGAACGAGGAGGAAACCGTGCTGCTCACCCGCCCGGTTACCTTTTCCGGGAGCCATCTCTTCGTCAACGTGGACAACCCGAACGGCGAGCTGGGGGTGGAACTGTGTGATAAGAACGGCACGGTGCTGTCGGGCTTCAGTAAAGTGGACTGCCTGCCTGTGGGGACGGATTCCACCAGGGTGCGAATCCAATGGGATGACCGATCGAGTGTTGCGGAGTTTGCCGGGCGTCCTGTCCGCTTCCGGTTCTATCTGCGTGATGGGGACCTGTATGGCTTCTGGGTAAGCGGTTCCGCACGCGGTGAGTCCAGTGGCTACATCGCGGCCGGCGGACCAGGCTTTACCAGCAACTGCGATCTCTGACCGCTACGGCGGACGAAGGTAACAACATCGATGAAATAACGGCGTGAAGAACACGGGACCTGCGCTCCGAGGGACCGGACGAGGCCGCGTCGTCTGCGCTGGGCGCTTCCGGCTACCGGGTCCGAAAGGGGACTTCGCATCACCACCGAACGATTCCGTCCCTGGCCCATACGATTGGTGCTGCGCCCGAAATGGTGGCCTGGCTCGAAAACGAACCCCCGGAAATGATTTGAGAATTACGTCTGTGGACACAGATATGGGGTATTCGGAGGGGGCCGGGCTGGTATCTCTCCAGGTCCCGAGTGAAAGCTGCGAGCTGAGACGGGAGAGGACTTTTTGCGTGCGTGGCCTGGGGACGGTAGGATGTTGAGGGAGATTGGAAACAGTAGAGACGCAAAAAGGAAAAAAACCGTACGATGTCCCCGGATATCGGAGCCGCGAAATGGGAAAAGGGTCCTCAAAAGAGATGGTGAAGGGTAAAAGAATCTATCTTGTGCTTACATGGTTAATCCGCATCTCGCTTCTCTTGGCCATCCTGGGAGCTATTTGGGAACGAGCGTGGATGCCGCTATTCGTCAGTTCCCTTTCATTGCTACTTTCCTTTCTGCCTTTATTTATGAAGAGGAACTACAGGATCAACCTTCCGGGAGAGATCCAAATTATGATTGTCCTCTTCGTATATGCGGCCCTTTTTCTGGGGATGGCCAGGGAATGGTATGCACGTTTCCGCTGG
>JAGXLK010000404.1 GCA_018334735.1 Planctomycetota bacterium
GAACGGGGTTTTCGGGGTGACGCTGGATGATGGCGCTCGAACTCAAAAGGCCGATTTTTTCTTCTGTCACGGCGGGTTTCCTCCTGAGATTTGCTGGTGCCGGCGGAATTAATTCGTCGCGAATAGGGATTATACAGGGAGAACCACTCGGTTTGAAATTGGCTCACCGGCCTGGCCCGGATTTTACGGATAATTGGAAGCCATTCTTACCAAATCAGGGTAGAATCTTTATTGAATACCGTTCATAACCCTTCTCAGCCAAAAATCCGGGCTAGTCCCAGTACAAGCGGGATAAAATCCCCGAAAATGCTGAAAACGCATAGAAAACGCCCTCAGAGGCTGTTAAAATGTTTCTGAACAAAAACAAAAACAACCAGAAAGGGCGTTTTCAGATGAAGAAAACAGACAACAAGATTTTGCGCAGGCACGAGCGTAGTATCGAGAAAAGACTGGCCCGAGACAACTTCCCCGAGCACGACGGGCCGGTGATGAAGGTGCCGCGCATCCGCTACGAGATGAGCGAGAAGACCCGGGCGATTGGATGCGGCGGAATCGGGGCGATTCACACCCTTTGTGAAAAGACCGGCCTCGCCCATACGATAAACCAAAAGGTGGATGTACTCAAGCGCTACCTGCCCTACCACGAGTCCGATCACGTTCTGAATATCGCCTACAACAGCGTGACCGGGGGCCGGTGCCTGCAAGACATCGAGATGCGCCGCAACGATGAGACCTATCTGGACGCCGTGGGAGCCGAGCGCATCCCCGACCCCACCACCGAGGGGGATTTCACCCGGCGGTTCGGCCGCTCCGATGTCCTGGACCTTATGGAGGCGGTAAACCAGACCCGTGAGCGGGTCTGGAGGCGCACCATTCCCAAGCGCGACCGCGGGGAGGCGATCATCGATGTGGACGGGATGCTGGCAGAGACCAGCGGGGAGTGCAAGGAGGGAATGGACATCTCTTACAACGGCATATGGGGCTACCATCCGCTGATCATCTCCCTGGCCAACACCGACGAGCCGCTCTATCTGATCAACCGCAGTGGCAACCGTCCCTCCCATGACGGAGCGGTGCCCTGGATCGACCGGGCCGTGGAGCTGACCTCCCGGGGCTTTGAGCGCACGTTCCTGCGCGGAGACACCGCTTTCAGCCTGACCGAGCACTTCGACCGCTGGACTGAGGGAGGGGTGGTTTTTGCTTTCGGATACGACGCCACGGGTAATCTGGTCGAGGCGGCGGAGAAACTCCCGGAAACCCGGTGGGCGCCCCTGGAGCGCAGGGAGAAGAATCCGAGCACCGGCCAGAAGCGCGCCCGTCCCGAGAACGTCAAAGAAAAGATCATCGAGCAGCGGGGCTTCAAGAACCTCGTGCTGCAGAAAGAGGACGTGGCGGAGTTTCCCTACTCTCCGACAAAATGCCGCCGCACCTACCGGATGGTGGTGGTGCGGAAGAGCATCGAGGTCAGGGAGGGCCAGAAGAGCCTTTTCGAGGAGAACAGATACTTCTTCTACATCACCAACGCGCAGGAATTGGAGCCGGAGGAGGTGGTGTTTTTCAACAACGACCGCTGCAACCAGGAGAACCTCCTGAGCGAGCTTTCCAGCGGCCTGAACGCGATGCGGATGCCCGCCGGTGACCTGGAGTCGAACTGGGCCTACATGGTGATGGCCTCGCTGGCCTGGACCCTCAAGGCGTGGTTTGCCCTCCACGTGTGGGTGCGGGGAGATCGCTCGCGGCTTTTGCGGATGAGTTTCCGGCAGTTTCTGGGCTCTGTGATCCGGATTCCATGTCAGATCGTGCGCAGCGGGCGCCGGCTGATCTTCCGCATCCTGGGCTACACTCGGTGGACGCGCAGTTTTCTGTCCACATTCGGGCGGCTGCGGAAGATGAGCTACGGCTGACGCCATTGGCTCTGGCCCTAAATGGACGATTTTACATAACATCACAGGAAGAGTACGGCCGAAAACCTCCAGATAGCACACAAGTTGCGGCCAGTAGTACCAAAACCCCGACTGTTTGTCCCCCCAAGCTCGAAAAAGATGATTCAGAGACGTTGCCACACACAAAATGGACAAATAGGCGAGAAATCAGGAACTTTCCGCCAATTTGTCCCAAATTCGCTTATTTTGGGGCTAGTGGTCCGTTCCATTTGATTTTGTGGGTTCAGCCGGTCGTCGGTGGTTCAGATGCAAGGTGCAGTGAGAAGTTCGACCCAAGTGGGTCCACGCCGAACTGCAACGCCGCAGATGGGCCGCCGCCGTCCGGCCCGGAGGGAGCAATTCTGAACCACAAGATCAAATGGAACGGACCTCTGGACTTGAGGCGGACAATCGACCAGACATCTCAAAGATGCGCGCAGATTGGACCAAATCGTACCGCGTGCTGAACTCCAGCCCCGCGAAGCGGTTCTGAAGTCCAGTCCGCTCATGTACCATGCAAAATGGGACGGGACCCGGGGCGCCGATGGCTGTCCAGCCCTCTCCACGCCGGGCTCTTGTCTTATGCCATTTCAGGGCAGCAAACGGCAGGGCGCGCTCGGCGAGTATGCCCTACACAAATGGAGCTCATTGGGGCAGAGGAAGACAAAATTTGCGATCAGGTGGCGCGGCAACTACAATAGTAAAGGCTGGAGCCAGCAATCCATTACTGATTCAAAGGGAAAAAGCAATGGGTCTCATGGAGTGGTGGGGAGAAAGTTATAATCCCGGCAACGTCGGTGGTTTTGATACTCCCACGCGCAAACCAATTCACAAACGCTGGGCTGTATTTGTCCGCTTTGCGGTCGCCGTGATTCTGCTCGGCGTCGGATTCTACCTGCTTTTCGCTTACGCAGTGGAACCCACGAACAAATCGGTCGCACTGGCTCTCGCCGGTGCATTTTTCTATCTTTTCATCGCCTATTTAATTCGGCCTGCCCCTGATATGGAAAACATCGGCTGGTGCGGAGGGCTATTCGATAACCCGTTTCGATATTCGGATGATCTCAACCGGACACTTCTTTCGCTGAAACTTATCCTGATGCCCGGTCGACTCATCGCTGCGGCTCTAGTCGATATGATTATTCTCGTCGCTAACGCCAACAAAATGGGGTATGGGGAGGAACGCATGAGCCAGGCGGAAGCCATGCGGCAGGCGACTGCACCGGAAGAGGAGACGGCTGAATCGGCTTCGGCACCGTCACTTGAAAAGGCTCCCGGCAAAGAGAAGAATTTCGAAGACGCGGATGAGGACGGTTGGCCGGACAACGAATGGTAAATGTTCGCTCGCCACGCAAAGAGTCCCGGTTCCACACAAAAAGTGACACGCCCCCCGCTTTTTCTGCGTATTCATTCAACCAATTTCAACTTCCCGAACGCGCTGAAATCCAGATTGGATCGCCGATATCGCGTGCTCCAGCGGGTCAGCTGCCATCCTTTGCCGGCAAAACGGGAGCGAGTGAAGTTGCCGTATAATTCGTTCCCGATTTTCGGCTTTACTTCCTCCACAAACGCGCTGTACGGCATGAACAGCTCGATCGACCAGAAATCTTTCCCGCGATGGGTGGCGACCTTCATGCCTTTCCCGTTCCATTTCGCCCCGTGTTGTGAGTGGCGGTCAAAGACTGTGCCGATGGAGTTAACGATGATCTGGTAGTAGGCCGAACGGGTCCCCTTCACATCAATAAACGTCTCGATGCAATCGTCCCAGAAGACATCCTGATCCCGCGCCGTTCGCTCGGCACGGATTTTATCGATGTTGGGTTCAGTCATGCGGAAAGCGAAGGTGATTCCATGCTCCGTCCATACCCCCTGAACGGTCGTGGACGCTCTGGGTTCGGGATTTTTGGGGTCTTTGGCGCGAACGAAAGGCTGCGCAACGGCATCACGCCAGGCCGGTTCATCGAGTTTGCCGTCCACGACCGGATCATCCCCGACCTTCAGAACCGGAAGCGTTGGCACGCC
>JAGXLK010000405.1 GCA_018334735.1 Planctomycetota bacterium
AGCCAAGCTTATCAAGTTCGGAAAGCGAATGCTGCGAGTGAATTCACAGAGGGAAAGCCGTGTGGGGGAGAACCACACGCACGGTTTGGTCTATGGGGTGAAGCCGATGCGCCTCTGGCGGAGAGGCTTCACTCTAATAGAACTGCTCGTCGTGATAGCAATCATTGCTATTCTGGCGGCGATGTTGATGCCGGCCCTTGAGAGAGCACGTGAGGCGGCACGTTTGGCGTATTGCTCATCCAACCAGCACCAGATCTACATTAATGCGGCCCTTTACGCGACCGATTTCGGTGACCGGCTTCCGGAGCGTTGTGGCAATGCGGGGTTTTCCCGGTATCCTTTCCGGGGACACCAGTCTTCTCATCCAACGTACCCGTGGGGCGTGGGTTCGTCGATTTATAACAATCACGTCGGCGGGATCGGTAACTTTCTGGTTGATTACGGCGGCGTGCGGGTTCAGAAGATGAACGGGTGGAACAACCAGAGATTACTGGACGACGGCACGATTTTTCACTGCCCTTCCTCGCAGCTGAAATTCAGCGACGGTTACCGGGCTCACGTTGATTATTTTCTCGCTGGTTTTGGCGCGCACCAGTACCGGTGGGCTGATGCCGATTGTGGCTCCTGGAGCGGCTACGGTCCGTATCCCGTGGCGTTCCCGCGTCTGTCGTTGATGCGGCGTTATGACGGGAAGAAACTGGCTTTCCTTGTCGATATGACCAACCACCCGGACGGCGGGAATATCACGTCGCCCGACGGGGCGTGCGAGGGGTTTGTCAACGAGACCTGTTACGTGTACACGGCCGAATACGGCGGCGCGATCTATATGCCCAAGGACTACATCGCCGTCCGAATGGGGGTTTGCAACAACAGGACCGGCAACTGGTGGGAAGGATGTTATCCGCTGGGCGTGAGGGAACTCCAGTATATCAGCACCAACAACGCCGATTTTGGCGGAGGTTGGTGGGGGAGTAATCCGGTTAATGTGAGCAATTCCAGCGACAGGCGTAATTTCGGGTACCCGTAGAGAGGAATGATGGGCGGAGGATATAGGCGTTTCATACGGTGCCATATTGGGTTACAAGCATCTCTTGCCTACAACACGGTGAATTTCAAGAAACGCATGGAGCACAGGCTCTCCAGCCTGTGGACCGGGTCGTAAGACCCGGATTTGATCAGCCGCGTGCTGAACTCCAGCCTCCGGCTGAAGTCCAGTCCGCTCAGAGGGAACTTTGCGTTGGATCCCTTGTCTGCGGCATCGGGGCTAATCCCCCTTAACATAGTCCCTTTGGTCCTTTATGTCCCTTAAGTCCTTTCCCCCGATGGCGAAAACACAAAAGTAGCCGGGCTCCCCAGTTCCTCTGAATAAAACGGATCCAGATACGTCCCGTCGACCACGAACCCTTGTGTGACCTCACCGTTCTGGTCGCGCTGGAGATGTGCCAGGGAAGCATCAGTCTTCATATCAGCCCGTTCTCCGATGGCCGTAAAAAGCCTTGCTGTCCAGGTCAAATCATCCGTCGTTCCGTCCGCCCACTCCAGTCGCAGGTGATTAATGCCGCACCCGTCATCGGGATTGCCCTCTGCCTTGACTGATGGCGGTTCAGTTCCTTCGTGCGGGATCATAACTGTCGCAACATCGGTGTAAAAGCGGCTGTGGGAAGGAGAGGTCAGCGAAAGCATCGGGGCCGGGACATATTCGCCGTCGCCCGGGAGCCACCCTTTGATAGGATCCTTCTCGCCGACATGCAGGGACATTTCCATTTCGTCGGGCACGACCGGGAACAGCATCAGGACGTTGGCGTCGTCGTGATCGGTACGGGCCATCCGTTCTTCTGGATCAAGCACGACATTCCCTTCGCACAACTGCCAGTTGATCTCCAGATCGGGCGGGTTGTTCCCATAATCGTGCATTAGATGGTCCAGCACGACGGCGCAGGTGTCATGAATCCAGAGCAACGATCTGTGGTGTCGGGCGAAAATGCCTTGACCGTGATCCGGTTCGAAACTCCAGCTTCGTTTCCCTGGCCAATAACCTCCAGCGTATTCCGATGCCACGAGATCGTAGCCCGGGACGTTTTCGTATCGTGTTTCCGGATTGTCCTCCGATTGATTCCACCCGTTGAGGTTCAGGGTCGAGTGCGAACGGGTTCCTTTCCCGTAGGCTTTCATCGGATCGCTTGTTTCATATGTGAAAGAGCCGGGATCAACGATCAGGGATCGCCCGTGGGCGTGGAGTTGGACGTTGTTTCGGCTCATGTGGCAGTGTGCACCGCCCCAATTGGTGGCATCGAACGTCAGGTAGGTCGCGTCGCGTTCCCAGCTGTCTCGCAGGAAGGCCTGGCCGGCATCGGGGAAAAACTGTGAGGTGGGGGGATTTCCTTCGGGCAATCCGGCTTCTTCGCGAAACTCGTTTCTCTCCTCCAGCATCCGGTTCGGTCTCCTTCCCGTCCGGGCACCGGTGCAGTCGTGCATGGCGTTTCGGTAGCCATTGGGGCGGGTAGTTCCGGCGGCGTAATCGTGCATCCTTGCAACACCTTCGGCCTCCATTGCCATCCCGGCGTCCGGGATATTCTGCTGGAGGCGCCAGTATTTCGTGAAGACCGTTTTCATCCAGTTGTGGTAGCTGGGGTTTCGTTCCCAGTGGGCGCCGTCGGGGAGGACCTGGCGGTGGAAAGCGTCGTTGAGCACTCGTCGGGCCAGCTCTCGCCAGTGTTCGGCCTCCGGAATACCTTTCAGCCGCATACCATTGGTGAAAAGGGAATCGGCCTGCGCGATGCGCCAGTTTCCGTGGGAACTGAGATTATCGCAGAGAAATTCCAGCTGGGCGCGGCCGGATTCAATCATTCGGTCGACAAATTCATCGTCGAAGACAGGGCTATCGAGAAAAGCAGTTAGTGTCCGGAACCACTGCTGGTTTCTGATGCACAGATTGAGCGTGTTGTCGTAGGGCGCGATGGCCCAATCATCGGTGGGGGGATGAGACTCGATCCAGTCGTCGATGTAATCGAAGGCGGCGTTCGCATATTTTTCGTCCTGCGTTTCCTGGTAAGCTGCGGCGAGGGCGGGGAGCTGGAAGAAACGGTTGAGCTGCGCGGGCCATTCCTGGTGATTGTGCTCGGGGGCACTCCAGTCGATGTCGCGTCGTCCGACCTCCGTCCAGTGTGTGCCCAGGTGATTAAAAGGCAGAATTCCGTCGACCGTTTTTTCGGCGCGTTGCAGATTTTTCCCGGCGTGGCGGAACGGATTAATATCGTCGCCAAAAGCTTCGCGCAGCTGATGCGCGTTTTCAATCAATGCGTCTCGCGAGATCAACATCGGATACTCTCTTTCCTGCTGATGAGAAAATGAGGGGGCATTATGGGGTTGTGGCCATGCCGCTTGCAAGGGTGAGCTGGGCAGATGTAGGGGACGAAAAGCGACGTAAGCGACGGAAGGGACTGGTGGTTTCGCAGGATTTATGGCGGGCAGCGGCCGCGGCGTATTTTGTCGTACCTTGCCAGCGCCTGAGCGCTGGCTTTGGAGTGCGCGCGCGAAAGCGCCGCTTTTATTTGGTATTTTTTTTTGATGACAGTGGTCTTAAAAGTCTCCTGGCATTCCTCTTTATTGTGCCGCGTTCTGAACTCCAGCCTGCGGCTGAAGTCCAGTCCGCTCATATGCCGGCCTCCAGGGGACGGGATCCGGCCCTGTGTTTGAAAGCCAGCTCTCTTCAGGGCTGTCGGGAAGCTTTCATGCCCCTGTGCTTTCGCGGATGTCGGAGCACTCTTTGGACAACAGAGCCCGCTTCCGCTAATTTGATATATCTGCAATTTTATTGAAGGTCGAACCTCAAAACACAATTTGAGCGGATGCAATCGAACCCGCTGAGGTCTGAAGGACCGCTTCAATTGCTGCAGCCTTGGGCAGGGTGAATCGCCCACCTGGACGCGAAGCTGATA
>JAGXLK010000406.1 GCA_018334735.1 Planctomycetota bacterium
ACCGGATCATCAGTCAGAAGTTTATCATTTACGATGTCTTCAACTTCAAGAAGTTCCTGGGTGTTCAATTCTGTCGGGTTTAAAAGTCGAACCGGAGATGATCGGCGGACACCGCGGAGCCGCTTTGCGTTGCGTGTTCGCCCAGCACTTCACGCAGCGCGTAGTGGAGGAGGTGGGTTGCCGTGTGGTTGCGGGCGGTGGCCCTGCGTTGTTTTTTGTCGACGCGGCAGAGGACGCGATCATTTTTAGCGAGCGTGCCACTTTCAACACGTCCCACATGAAGGAAGAACCCTTTTTCGCGTCGGACACTATCAAAAACAAATTCGTTTTGCTCTCCGTCGACCGTCCTGACAATTCCCCGGTCTCCCATTTGTCCGCCCGATTCTCCGTAAGCCGGTGTTCGGTCGAGAACAATTTGAGCGTCCTGTCCCCCTTCAATTTTTTCAACGAGTTCATCTTGGTGGACAATCCCGATGATTTTGCCTTCGCTTTCCAGCGTATTGTAACCGGTAAATTCTGTGCTTTCATGTTCTTCCTGCAGCTGGCTGACCGGTCCGCCGGCGAAGACGCCTTTCTGGAAGGTAGAGCCGTTTTTCGAGCGCTTTTGGTGTGCTTCGAGGTGCTGGAGGAACCCCTGTACATCGGCGGAAATCCCATTATCTTTAAGGATTGACTCTGTCATCTCGACGGGGAATCCGTAGGTTTGGTAGAGGTCGAAAATTTCTTTCCCGCGGAGCACAGAGGATTTTTGACGTTTTAATCGGGCGATATGATCGGCGAGCACGGCCGAGCCTCGTTTTACAGTTTTTTGAAAGGATTTTTCCTCTTCCCGCACCACAGTTGCGATATGATCCCGGCTTTCCGCCAGCTCGGGATACGCGTCGGAATGGGCCTGGATAACGGGATCAAGCAGCTCCACCAGGAAAGGCCCTTCGACTCCGAGCTGCACGCCGTCTCTGATGGCCCGCCTCAGGAGTCGCCGCACCACATACCCCCGTTCTTCATTACTGGGAATTACCCCGTCGCCGATGCAGAAAAAGATAGATCGCGCGTGATCTGCGATGCGCCGCATGAGCGATGCATTATCGGAATCGGTTTCATAGCTGAGCCCGCAGATTTCTTCGATTTGTTCCATGATCGGTTCGAAAATATCAATGTCGTAATTTGTCGGGACACCCTGCATGATCCGCGCCATGCGTTCCAGGCCCATTCCCGTATCGATATTGCGCATAGGAAGGGGCTCAAGACTACCGTCGTCCTGCCGGTCGTATTGTTGGAAGACAAGATTCCAGAGTTCGACATAACGATCACAGTCACAGGAGGGATCGCAATCTGCGCGGTTGCAGCCGGTGTCTTCGCCGAGATCATAGAAAATCTCGCTGCATGGCCCGCAAGGTCCGCTGGGGCCTTGACTTCGCACATTAGCAGGCCAGAAATTTTCGCCTTCTCCGAATCTGTATATTTTGTCAGCGGCTATCCCCACCGTATTACGCCAGACATCATAGGCTTCTTCATCTTCTTCGTAGATGCTGACCACCATTTTCTCGGCGGGAATTGATATCTCATCTCGCATAAACTGCCATGCCCAGCGGATGGCGTCTTCCTTGAAATAGTCTCCAAAAGAGAAATTGCCCAGCATCTCGAAGAACGTATGATGGGAAGCCGTCTTCCCGACGTTTTCAATATCACCCGTCCGCAGACATTTCTGGCAGGTTGCTGCTCGTTTCAGGGTTTCGTCGCCACGCCCGTAAAACTCGTCTTTGAACTGGTTCATCCCCGCGCCCGTAAACAGTAGCGATGGATCGTGCGTCGGCACGAGTGTATCCGGAGGGACAACACGATGATCGAACTCGCGAAAAAAATCCAGAAATCGCCTTCTAATGTTGTCTGTTTTCATCGTTGATCCGAATTAACTGGCCTGTGGATTAAGCGTTCTACTGACGGTCAGAACACGCCTGAAAAGGAGAGAATACAAATGGATAGGATATCGCGCTCCGAGGAAAGCGTCAAGCAATCGAAGGGAAAATCCCGGCCAGCTTACGAAAAGTTAACATTATGAACATCAAGTTGAGATCTTTCTGCGCAATTATACGTATAAATTTACGATTGAAGAGGAGGAATGAGATGGAAGTACACGCGGAACAGAAAGCCGAAAATTCCGCTCCGTCAAAGTTAGACCGACCTGTTGACAGCAAATTACGGACAACCTCGGAAGCCGATTATTCTGAGACCGATCAGGGGACCAGCAGGCTGGATAAGGTGAAGCTCGTTTCTTTATTCACCTCATATCTTGCAGCTGTCGCCGGACTCTATGCATTGATATGGGGGTCCAGGAACGGGTACAGGAACGGTGATTATCAGCGGAGGAATTATAGCGGCTGTGAGCTTTCTCTGGTTTTTATGGGCCGGACGCTAAAACTTTAGTACCGGGTGTCGTCGTTTCGGCAGTCACTGATATTTCAGATTGCGGCACTATTACAGGTTGGTTGAAGACGGTCAGAATACCATGTCGGGAAATGGCGGTGAAATGGCTAGGATACTTATTGTTGAGGACGAAGAAGATTTACAGCTTCTTTATCGGGAAAATCTCTCCCAATTCGGTTACGAAGTTTTCATAGCGGGCGACGGCGCTCAGGCTCTGGAGATAGTTCGCCGGGAAGACCTCGATCTTGTAATCATGGACGTGAATCTTCCAGGTCCAATGGACGGTTTGGAGGCTATGTTCCGCATTCTCAGTGAAAAGCATTCGATACCTGTGATTATTCATACGGCCTACAGGCAGTATATCGATAGCTTTATGTCCTGGCCTGCAGAAGACTATGTTGTCAAATCGGGGGATATGAGCGTTTTACGACGCAGTGTTGAAAAGGCGCTGGAATCTCGGCGTGGGGGCTGAAAAAGGGGGCCTAATTTGCGGTTCTAAGTACGTATCTTAGCTCGGGGACGCTGTTGTATTGCCGTATAATATTATTTTAAGTCATTTGTAGAAAAAGGCATGCATCTATAGGAGCGAGATGTTTCTGAAGCCTCATTTACATTTATGCATTTCCTAACGTCACCCTCATGGAGCGAGGTTAGGATGAAGATAGTCAAAAGCTCCAAAAGAGGTGTTGAAAATGACTTCTCGTGCAGATCTCCACATCCACAGCAAGTATTCAAACCGCCCCAGCGAATGGTTTTTGCGCCGAATTGGTGCGCCTGAGAGCTATGTGGAACCAGAAACGATCTACAAGCGATGCAAGGCGCGTGGGATGGATTTTGTTACGATCACTGACCATAATCGAATCGAGGGTGCCCTGGATATTGCCCATCTACCGGGTACTTTTATCTCCTCTGAGATTACGACTTATTTTCCCGAAGATGGGTGCAAAGTGCACTGTCTGGTTTACGGCATTGCAGAGGAGGAATTCGAACGTATTCAAGAAGTTCGCGAGAGTATCTACGAACTCCGGGAGTTTCTTTTCGAGGAGGATATTTTACATAGCATTGCACATCCCCTCTACCGGATCAATAACCGGCTCAGCCTGGAACATATCGAAAAATTACTGCTTCTGTTCAATCGTTTCGAAGCGATTAACGGTTCGGAAAGGCAGGATGTAAGCCGGTTGACGTGCGCTTTGATGGAAAGCCTCACGGAGAAAAAGATCGAAGAATTGGCCAACAATTACGATATCGAACCTGTCGGGCCAGCGCCATGGATTAAAAGTCTCAGTGGCGGAAGCGACGATCACAGCGGCATATATGCGGGAGCCGCATGCACGGTTACTCCAAAAGCAGAAACGGTTGGTGAGTTTTTAGGACATCTTGATGCCCTCAGGTATCAACCGGCCGGAAGAGGGGGAAGCTGCTTGAGGTTCGCGCATAGCATTTATCATATCGCCTATCAATATTACAGGAGCCGACTGTTTGACAGTTCAAAGCCAAGAAATAA
>JAGXLK010000407.1 GCA_018334735.1 Planctomycetota bacterium
TCGAACCCACTGCCGGATCGTTTTGCTAACCCCATCTGGCAACGTATGGGGCGACGGTAGAATCAAAATTCTGTAATTCTTAAGATTTTCCGCGAGGCCGTTCTCAGCAATATAATCGAACTGGAAATAGGACCTGGCGAGAAGATGGCCCCATGCCATCGCGCTTTTGAACCAACGACTGTTCTTGTCGCGCCGAAGACTGCTCTGGCTCCACAGTACAGCAATCGGCGCGTCTGCCCGACGGGTGTTGAGAATCAGCGCAGAAAGTTCCTGACAGCGCATCGGCGCAAGGTAGTAAGATCCAATACCGAACCCGCCGATCTGCCAGTCACAATAGCGAAACCAGCTTCGTGGAAAATAGGCCCGCAAACTGTTTGCAGGTTCCCCGATAGCAATCCGCACAGAACCGTGCAACGTCGCATTTGATGTGGCCGCAGCAGCAATGATTCCGCAACCTGAATGGATGTCCTGCGACCATCGCCACGCCCCGTCCGCCAAGCTGCGCAGCACTCCGAATCCAGCCGGGCTGTCCGTGGAAGTCCCCGGGTTATCCGTCAACTCACAGAGTCGGCTCAGATCGCGCGAATTACCCGTTCGAGCCGCGAAAAGTCTGTGGAAATCATCGCTTGTGGTCGGCATCTGAACAATTAACTCGTCGTGGCCTTGTTTCAACGCCTTATGAACCGTTCGAACGTATTGAATAAGCCAGTCCTCCCGGCACATTTCGGCCCGGACATACGCGCGTTCACCGCCTTTTCTCTCACGGTCAATTTCTTCCGGTATCACCCATTCGCTCTTCCCATCGCCCCCGTGCGCTCGGTCCCAGCGTCGCCAGAACTGATCCATAATCTCCGACCGATCTGCGGGAGCGCTGAGTTCGCGCTGGGCACCCGGTGCATAAACGGCCGGAATTTGTTCTGCCCATTTTTGCCGGATATGACGCGCATAGGCCGTCAAAAAACGCGTGAAGGCTTTGCGCGTTGGTTCATGGAACAAATTGATTCCTGTCTGAACTTCCTTTTTTGGTTCGCGGCGGCGTCTTCGTCTTAAGACAGTGAACTGGCTGTCCTTGCCCTCTTTCTCAAGATGCCATTCTGGTGGTGATCCGTTCAAACAGGCCAGCATTGGGGTCACACGAATGCCGTATTTGTGGGCGCGTTTGACGATATTATCAAGGGGGGAAAAATCATACTCCCCCTTCTCTTTTTCAATATCTGACCAGTTACAAACCTTGTTGTAATAGACGTTTACGAACGAAATACCCATCCGGGCGCCCGTGGCGAGAACGTGGTTCTTGCGCTCGTCGCTGTAATCAAAAAAATCCGTCCTCCGGTCGCTTTCACGCAACCTCCACCCAAAGCGAAGACCCGAACGGCGTCCTCTTTCAAGCACAGGACTCCCCCAGGGGGCCGCCTTTTCGGTTATCTCCCATTGGATTTTCTGGCGCGCAGTTTCTCGTACCTGCTTGCGAAGATCTTTTTTCAACGCCACGCATCGTCGGTAGAAATCGTTTACCTGCTGGGCCACTGATCGACGCGCACGTTGGAGAAGCGCAAGAGATTCAACCGCAGGTCTCTTGACCGTCTCTTTCTTGTTGCTGGTGGCAACGTTAAATTGAGCCTGCAAACCGCTCGCTCCGTAATCGACTCCCCGAATCAGGCCATAGAGACCTTCCGCCTCGACCATCAGGTCTTCGACCTCGGCGTCCCGGTCAGGCCCTCCCCAGCCAGCAAGATAAACCGTCAGCGTACGGGCATCCTGAAGGTGCTCAATAGCACCGCGGTGAACCACTCGGAGGTTGGTTACGCGCCCGAGTTCTGATTCTATCTCCTTCGCCTGTAAGACCTCCGCCTCCGCCGCAAAGCCAACCACGGGCAGCAACGTTGCAGAGAGAAGTATCTCCAAAACACACAGAAGAATGTTTTGCACCCTCACATACATTTCTATAACCTGCCTTCCGTAGGAAAAGAGCTTTTCGGTTTCGGCTCCTACAAAAATAAAACTGCTATTGATCAGGGTGCAGCATGACCGCAAACTCCTGTTCTTTCAACCGAGCAAAGGCGGAAAAGAGGTCCAATCTATTACTCCCGCCCGATACAAGCCACCAATACACTCGAAACGCAGGGTTGCCCACGGAATCTGTATCGAACACAGGACTCAACTGTTCTTGTGTTTTTCCCGTTTCACATATCAGGCAATTAAAGAGCGCTCTGAGGCATTGACATAAAAGCTCAAATGACCTATGGTCAATATAATGGGGTTTTTATGATTTCGGCTATCCACTCGTTTCTCAAAAGGGAAAAACATGAAAAAGTTATTTGCTGTCTGTGTTTTAATCCTCGCCTCTCCGCTTCTTCATGCTGCTACAGGCGTTGACTATTTTCTCAATGATTGGGAGAAAGCCAAGAAACTGGCCCGCAAAGAAAGCAAACCGCTTTATGTACACTTCACGACCGAGGGGTGCGGTTGGTGCAAGAAAATCGAAAAAGATGTTTACAACAACAAAAAAGGCAAACAGGCGCTCAAAGCATTCGTTCCTGTAAGTCTCGACTGTACGGTGCGAAACCGAAAGGGAAAAGAACTCGAAAACGCTAAGAAATACCGTAAATTAATGAAAAAATGGGGAGGTGGAGGGTACCCTTTCCTGGTGCAGGTTACTGCCGATGGGATAGTATTCAATTCCTGGGCCGGGTATCTTCCCGTAGATCCTTTTGTCAAAAAGTTGGAAACCGGACAGAAAAAATTGCAGAGTTTCAAGACATTCCAGAAAAAAACAAAAACAGCCGATACAGATAGTTACGAATTTAATGTTCAGGCGATGAATATCTACATGGGCGTCCAGCAACACAAAAAGGCACTTCATGCCGCCGAAAAAGTTCTCGAGCTTGATCCCGATAACAAACGGGGAAATGGGGCAAAAGCAGCGATGATCCGTTTCCAGACTCTGCAAAAATCAGGGAAAAGGGACGAGCTGAGTGAGGCTCTCAATCAGGTCCAGAACTTTGACCCCAAAAACAAAGACGGTTTCTGGGAAAGAGCCGTAACATCCTATGTGATGAGCCTGTTGCAAAATGCCCGGAGTACTCCCCCGGCGCAATTGAAAAAACAGGTAGTAGAGGCTACTGATAAAATGGAGAAGCTTACGGAAGCTGATGTTAAACTCAAAGAACCTCAGAAAGATCACTACTTCCTCGGCATCCTGTATGCCCAGCAAGGCAAAAGGGAAAAAGCCCTAAAAACGCTTCAAAAAGCCATCTCCTTCAATCCCGATTCACGTGAAGGCAAATACATCAAACAAATCATCCAGCAAATCAAAAAGGAAAAATAGATATTTGAACGGAAGGGCAATTCCTCTTTTTCCCCCGCGCACTTCGTCGCATATTTGCGGTCTATTATTTTTGGTCCCGCCAGCTATCACGAAAAATAGTAGAGTTTCACGACCTCTTCGGCACAGACCTGTCAAAAACTATCGCCGCAAAGTTTCAAGCAAATGCCCGGCATCGTTTTTTGCGTAACGACGGTGCGCATAGGGCATTCCCATTTCATAATCTAAATCCTCTCACCCAATAAACACGGCCCGTGCCGGCTTGCCCGGCAGATGAAGAAGACTGTTGGCCAGAAAGTGGTTCATCATGCCCTATTGAACAATTTACCGAAAGGCTCGGGAAAAAAGAAAACTGGTGTCCCGTTTGGCACGGCCCAACTCTTCATCCCATTCCAGAGCCAGCGCCGGTGCGCTGACAAGGCACGTAAAACCTATTCACATTTGTAACTTTCTCAGAAAGCAGCTCCAAAGCCGTCAGATCTCCCCGCAAACTGCACACGACCAACGGCGCGCCGCCTCGGCGACGCGGACTTACACCTCTCTGAAATTCTCCGACTCATATGCCGGTTAGCGCAGCAGGCGGGCTCTGCCCCAATCTGCAGCA
>JAGXLK010000408.1 GCA_018334735.1 Planctomycetota bacterium
TACGAGGAAACCGAAGACGAATCGACCCGCGGGATGCTTCTGGCGCGCTACGGGGGGCTTGGATCGCACCGGTACGGTGGGTTTTTCACGGGTGATACGGGTTCTTGCTTCGAAGTGCTGCGTTTGCAGTGCGAGTTCAACGTGCGGGCGGGACACGCGGGCCTGAATTACATGAGTCACGATATCGGTGGGTTCATGACCGGCGGAAAAGAGAGCGAGCGGATCGACCCGCAACGCTATTGCCGGTGGCTGCAGTTCGGTGTTTTCAACCCCATTCTGCGGTTCCACTGTGCTCCTAACGCCGGCAGTCGACGTCCCTGGGACTACGACGATGATTGCGGTGGGGCGTGCCGTCGGTGGTTACGCGTGCGCCACAGTCTTTTGCCTTATATCAATACGGCCAACCACATCTGCTTTGAGACCGGTATCCCCGTCGTGCGGGGGATGTTCCTGGAGGAACCCGACAAGGAAGATGCTTATCGGTTTGATCAGTTTTACTTTGGCACAAATCTGCTTGTGGCCCCGATACTGAGCGATGAAAACCGTCGCTCGATTTATCTGCCTGCGGGAAAATGGTGGGAGTTCGAGACCGATAACTGCCGGAAAGGCGGCGAAGTCATAGAACGCGACGTGCCGCTGGAGGAGGTGCCGGTCTACGTCCCGGCCGGAGGCATCATACCCCGTCAGGACCCGGATGGTGATATACACACCTCCCATATTGATCCGCTTATCCTGGATGTTTACGCGGGAGCCGACGGCACTGCGGAATTGCGGGAAGACGACGGACGATCTCCGGCGTATCAGGAAGGCCAGTACTGCACAACCCGGTTTGAGCTGCGGGATGAGGAGGACCAGCTCACCCTTTCGGTTCAGCCTGTTGAGGGCGAACCGTTCCGTGAGGCGCGGAACACCACGGTGAGATTCCACATCGAGTTTACACCCGACGGCGTTACGTGTGATGGTGAAGAAACGAAGTGGGAGAAAGCCGATGGTATGCATGTCCTTAAAATCCCCGGGGTGTCAGTAGAGGAAGGATGTTCCGTGACGGTTCAGAAGTAGCGCAATTCCCAGGGCGGAAGCGGGGTTTCGTACAACCGCGGCGAAGGCGGGCGTTCGGATGTGTATTTTATGAAACTGTGTCTCGCTTTGATCAACAATTCTCGGCGAGGAGGACGATATGAAAAAACCCTGTAAATACATGGTGCTGTGTTTGATTGCGGCGGTTGTGCCTGCGTTAACAGCGTGCGCGGCGGAAGTGCCCGGTGAGAAACGGCTCAGCGGTATGGTGACCCTTCGGGTCTCAAAGCCGATGAAAACACCCACGTGGGCAAAAAAAGAACGTCAGCTGATGCGGGAGAACGTGCGAGGTCTGGAACTTTTCGAAGGAAAGTATTATGACGAAAGGGGTTACCTGAAAGTGAACATCAGCCTCGGGGGAGGTACCGGGGCGGATGATGCCATGGAACATACCTGGAACTGGTCCCTGTTCTACGCCCTCAGTGGAATGGATCAGGCCCGCGAAATTATGCGGGAAGCGTGGGAAGGTCACTACGAACAATACACGAAAGCGGGCGCGCTGAAAGACGATTTTATAAAAAGTTTCGACTGGCAGCATAACGGCGAACATTACTGTTCGTTCTTCCGAAGAGCTTTCGGGGAACCCGATAACGAAACGTATGTGAGACGGGCCTGCCGGTTTGCAGACTTATATCTGGGAATGCCTAACTACGATCCCGAGCACAACATCATCCGCAGCGCAATGAACGGAAGCGCCGGTCCCAATCTCGACGCGACGGTTGAAGACTGGGGCGGAAGCGACTTTTTCACCCACTGGGTGGGGAAAAATGTCCGCGGCGACACGCCGTTCAACCTGACAGCAACTTCCCTGGTGCTGACGGCTTACGGGCTCAGCGGCGAGTCGAAATACCGCAACTGGGTGGTGAAATACGTCGACGGTTGGATCGAACGAGCCCGCAATAACAACTGGAATTTCCCCGGGAACGTCGGCTTGAACGGGGAAGTGGGAGAAGACTGGCCGGATCCCGCCGAGCAGTTCCCCGGATACGTTCCGAAAGGTTCAGATATCTATCCCTGGGCCGGCGGAATCATGGGATGGTCCGGATGGGGAGGATGGTGTTTCGTCCCGGCGTCGGTCCGAATGGGCATGAAAAACGCCTATCTGCTGACAGGCGATGCGAAATACCTTAAGGCTATGGAACGGCAGATGGAAAACCTGCGAGAAGGCGTCAAAATTGGCGAAAGAAAAAACGGGAAACCCGTTATCAAAAAAGGCGGTTGGCAGACACCCTGGATGGCGATGGATCTCTACCTGATAACCATGGATCCAAAATATGACTGGTTTATGGATGATTGGAAACCGGGTCGATGGCAGCCGGGGGAGGGTATCTACGGTATGGGATGGACGCAGGACTGGGTTGCATATCTGCAGGACAAGTACCCCGAGTTCCCCGAGAAAATGCTCGATCGTGGCCTGGCCCGCACGCGCAAAAGAATCGCCAAAATCAGGAAAGATGACAGCGAAGACTGGGAGCGGAAAGCCGAACTGCGCGACAAAAATCCGGTGACGACCTCCGCGCTGACGATGCTAACGACCGGCGCGCGGGAACCGAGCTGGCGCGGCTCGCCGCTGGTAAGCCGGCTGAGACATTTCGACCCGGAAAGAGGATGCGCCGGCCTGCCTCCCGATGTGGCGGTGCTGGTGGAGAAGATGGACCGGCGGAACGTCTGGGTGACATTCGTTAATATGTCAGATGAAACAACGCGAACCGTCGTCGTCCAGGGCGGAGCGTATGGCGAACACAGAATTGTTGAAGTGGCGCGATCCGGCAAAAGGGGGGAAAAAGTGGGGGGCCGGGCCTTTGCTCTCGTCCTGAAACCGGGCTGCGGAGAACGAGTGCGGATTCAGATGGACCGTTTCGTGAACCGTCCGACGTTTGACTGGCCGTGGGGAGAGCGGGAAGAGAACTGAGAGTCTCCGGGAAATGCTGATGACACGCAGGTCTCATCCCTGGGGGGACTGAGCCAGCCCCCGCGATCGTCGTTATGCTGTTTTGCTGCGAGACCTTTCGGTTTATGGTCCGCGTTCTGAACTCCAGCCTCCGGCTGAAGTCCAGTCCGCTCGCGGGTTCCGGCCCGTTCAGGAGAAGATGTCACGATATCGGACGCAAGCCGCAACGACACAGCGGTGAGTAAAACGTCCCGTCGGTCCGTTTTAACACACCGCAATCCACCGCGAGTCGCGGTGGACTACATTAAGGTTGCTGCAGTGTACTTAGTGAGCTCTGATGGCGAAACTGGTATTCCCGGAAATTGTATCCCCCGCGGGGGGCGCCGCTGGCGCGCGGGACACTCCGGGGGCCGGTGCCGCCGACATCCCTGGTTTGTAGGAAGTGTCTCGTGCCGCAGGACGCAACAAAAATCAACGTATGTACGGTGGTACCCTGCCAGCGCGTCGCGCTGGCTTTGGAGTGCGCGCGCGGTAGCGCCGCTTTTAATTTGTCAGTGCCATCGTACGTGCTAAGAGATTCAGATAGGAATTCATCGAAAACTTTGGTTTCACTGGTTTTGAAACATCTCCGGTCAGTTGAACGAAAGCGAAAGCCCTTCGCGCAGACGTCTCTAACATGTCCCGATTGCTGAAAATCAGCCCCGCGTCTCTGCGCCTCCGCGGGCTACTCCGTCGTTTGCCGTTGGTCTTTGTGCTGCAAGGTCTGTAGGCTTTTACACCGCGTTCTGAACTCCAGCCTGCGGCTGAAGTCCAGTCCGCTCGCGAACATTGAGACTCGAGTTCAGCTGAGTCCGCCAGGTGGCGGGCGAAGGGGGACTTGAGGCGGGCAACTGTTGAAAAATCCCCGAGAGCTGTAGGTCCGGACACGGCCCGGTGCCGCCGAGATTCCGGGGTTCCG
>JAGXLK010000409.1 GCA_018334735.1 Planctomycetota bacterium
GGAGGGCATGTCTTTAAACTTCTTGTCATCCAAAACGCGCCTTGTCTGCTGGGTGATGCCCTCATCCCAGGCGAGTTTTTGCATGTCTGTTACGATATAGATCTCTTTGCGTCGCGTCTCGCTTTCTTTGAGACCGTCGAGGGTTCGTTTCAGAGCGGAGCTCAGTGTAGCCTGTGCATAGCCGCATTTCATGCTTTTGAGGCGGGCAAGTTCTTTACCGGGGGCGGTCGGTTTACGCCGGAGATTTTCGTCCCGTGCAGCGAAAGGAACCACCAGGGCTTTATCGCGTCCTGTCAAACCTTTTAGAACAACTTGAGCGGCTTTTTTGCCCCGGGTGTAGGCGTTTGTTCCTTCGTGAACTGCTCGCATAGAACAAGTGTCGTCCAGTACTATACCAGCCGTTGTAGGCACTTTGCCGCCCTGGAAAAAACCACCCTGAAGCATGGGACGGTGGAGGGCACCGATGACGGCGGCAAGAAGTAAAATCCTCAGCAACAGCAGGAGAAATTCTTTGAGCCGGTAACGACGATGCACGCGCTGGTCAATTTGCTTCAGGAAATACAGAGTACTGAAAGGCAACGGCTCTGCTTTCCGCTGGTACACCAGATGTATGATTACGGGAATCGCAAGGGATGCCCACAAAGCGTGTATCACAGCTTTTCTCGCTTCACGATGTATTCTTTTAACATATATTCAAAGGGTACTGACGTATTGACCAGCTGGTAATCGACACCGGAGGCGCGACAATCGCCCCTGTATTTTTCGAGGAATTCATTGAATGCCTCGAGGTACTCGTCCTGCACGACCTCGGGCCGGACCTGCATTCGCTCATCGGTCTCCAGGTCCCGAAACTCTTTCATGCCCCGGAACGGAAAATCGATTTCCGTTTCGTCGAAGATGTTAAAAACAATCACTTCATGGCGGTCGTGGCGAAAGTGCTGTAGTGCATTCATCACAGCATCCTGGTTGTCGATCAGATCACTGAGCACGATTATCAGCCCCCGCTGACTCATATTTGTGGCAATTGCATGGAGGGCACCTGCGACCCCTGTTTCCCCTGAAGGTTTCATTTCCTCAAGTCGGTCAAGCAAGAATTTCATATGCGCGGGGCTACTTCTGGCGGGATATCGTTCGCGGATGTTCTCTGCGAAGCAGACAAGGCCAACCTGGTCGCGTTGTTGGACCATCAAATAAGTTAGGGCGGCGGCAAGGTAACATGCGTAGTCGAATTTGCTTATTCCGTCGCCCTCATAGGCCATGGAGCCGCTGGTATCAACCAGCAGCGTGCAGCGCATATTTGTTTCCTCTTCATATTCTTTGACATACTTCTTGTCGCTACGAGCGTAGACCTTCCAGTCAAAATGCTTCAAATCATCACCGGGCATGTATTCACGATAGGCAGCGAATTCGGTGCTGAAACCTTTGAAAGGGCTTTTGTGAAGGCCGGAAATGTACCCCTCGACGACGGTGCGGGCCAGGAGCTGAAGATTGCCGAGAGTGCTGAGCTTCTCGGGAACGAAATATTTGTTTTTGGGGCCTCTTCGCATGCTACCTCGGTGGCATTCTTGGAAGCAGATCTATGCGCCAGGAACCGGTGCAGGGATCATTATCTCTAGAACTTTTGAATACAGATGAAAACAGTGCTGGAACTCAGGATTCCTGTTTTGCCTGTATCTTATCTTTTTTTTCGGGCTGCTTTTTTCTTTGATCTGCGAGCCGCATTTCGTCGGCTACCGGAACCCTTTTTTTTGCCCTGAGCCCTGCGCGCGTAGGCCTCCTCGTCGGGTTCGGGAATATTTTCAAGCAATTTATCAATGACGTCTTCGACAGTTACACCTTCGCTGTCGGCGGTAAAATTGGTCATTATCCTGTGGCGCATAATCGGGTGTGCTATGGCTCGTACGTCAGCACAGGAGACGTTGAAACGTCCTCCGATGACAGCATGGGCTTTTGCCCCCAGGATGAGGTATTGAGCCGCTCGGGGCCCGGCACCCCATTCGATCCAATCTTTAATGAATTGAGGGGCATCTTCTGAAGCCGGACGAGTTGCCCGGACAAGATCGGCGACATATTCCAGAATATGGTCGCTGACAGGAACGCGGCGGACAATGTCCTGAACTTTGAGTATTTCAGAACCTTCCATGACCTGGCTGGCTTCTGGCATTTCCTGAACGGTGGTGCGGCGCATTATCTCAATTTCTTCGTTTCTTTTGGGGTAGTCCACCATGATCATGAACATGAAGCGGTCCAGCTGCGCTTCGGGCAGGGGGTAAGTTCCCTCTTGTTCTATCGGGTTTTGGGTGGCGAGCACGAAGAAGGGCTTTTGTATGTCGTATGTTTGTCCGGCGGCTGTAACTCTATATTCCTGCATACATTCCAATAAGGCAGCCTGGGTTTTCGGCGGGGTCCGGTTGATTTCGTCGGCGAGTAGAATGTTGGTGAAGATCGGGCCCGGTTGGAATTTGAATCGCCGCTCCTGAGTTTCAGGATCAATTTCAAGGATTTCGGTTCCCGTGATATCGCTGGGCATCAGATCAGGGGTAAATTGAATACGTTTGAAATTCAAATCCATGGTGTCGGCAATGGTACGCACCAGAAGGGTTTTTGCAAGACCCGGCACGCCGACCATTAAGACGTGCGCGCGGCAAAACATCGCTATGAGAAGTTCTTCTATGACCTGAGATTGCCCCACGATCACTTTTTGAATTTCCTTCACAAGTGTCTGCCGGACAGCCCCCAGTTTTTCAACAAGTTCGGCATCCTTTTCGCTGCGATAGGGTTTTTTTCTCTTCTTGCGAGCGCCGCGCTCTCCAGCTTCTTGTTTGGAGGACTTTTCGTCGGTTTTTGCCTGGCTGCCTTGGGCTGGATCTTGCTTTTGCGAGGCAGATTTTGGTTGTGCTTTTGGTTGAGGAGATTGGGATTTCTTCGCAGTTTTAGCTACCTGCGGCGATTGCCCCTCATTTTCATCTTTTTCTTCTTCCTCTGGCTCCTGTGATTTTTTTTGAACTCTTTGTGCTTTTTGTTGCACAGGTTGAGCGTGTTGCTTTGCCTGTTTTTCGGTTTCATCATTACCCACGAGCGGAAAACCTCCAGCAATAAACGGTTTTAAAGGGATCGGGAAACGGGGGCACCGTTTCCCTTTTGTTCACATATAATTAATTGTGAGGCAGCCCAACGGATCAATCAGTGCGTCATAGAATACACAACGACATTGACCCCCAGATTAAGTGCATCTTTGGTGGCGATATCCCGGGCAAACGGATGATCAAAACCGCGCCATCCACCGCCTATCCCGTACGGACAATACATAACGGGCGTGCTGGCGCCGATTTGGATGCCTTCCAGGGGGAGTGCCGGACCTATCTCGCCGGTATTACGAACATATTCATTGTACTGAATCGCATCAACCTCATGAAGAATACTGTAAACCGGGTGACTTTCACTGAGGCTTTTCAGTTTGTTTCCGGGCAGCACTTTTTTGATTTCGCGGCGGAAAGCTTTGTCGAACTCAGCGGCTCCACAGCAAGGACTTGCCAGAATGAATCCACCGTTGCGGATATAGCGTTTTAGGGACGCTACCTCAGTTTCGCTCAAAACAAAATCATGGTGTCCTGACATGTACACGAAAGGATAGTTTTGCAGTTCATTTTTGGCCAGTTCGACCCCTTTATGGTCAAATTTAACCGTCGCACTGCTGTCCTTAGCAACGGTTTTCAGCAGGTTTGCAATGGCGTTGTGTTGTGTGTTCCAGTTTTCATCGAGTTTTGCCTGGGCAAATACGAAATCACCGCGACTCCTTTTTTGTGTTTCGAAGAACTGTTTTTGGACGGCCTGATACTGGCCGACCCGGTGAGTTCCAAGCGCGTATGCGACCATATTGATACCGAGCTTTCTGGCATCAGTAGGGTGAACGGCCATCGA
>JAGXLK010000410.1 GCA_018334735.1 Planctomycetota bacterium
TAATGAAGGAGAAAAACAGGGCGAAGGCCAGAACCGCCAGCACGGTGTTTTTCATGTCAGACATCATCTCGGCCCGCCCCCCGAAAGCGAACTCATAGCCGGCGGGACGCTCCACCTCCTTCAGCCCATCGCGCACCCGGCTGACCGCTCCGGCCAGGTCACCGCCGGTCATGTCCGCCTCCACGGTGACCTGTTTGGCCTGGTTTTCCCGGATGATCTCCACCGGCCCCGTCGCCGACACCACACTGGCAACGTCCCGCACGCGGAGCGTATCACCCGTGGCGCGTCTCAGGGGGAGGTTGGCAATGGCCTCTCGGCTGTTGAGTTTCACCTCCGGCACCAGCACGCGGATGTCGTAATATTCCGACTCCTCCCGGTAGCGCGTGGCCACCGTTCCGGTGATCAGAGTTCGGAGGGAGTTGGCAACCTCGGCGACGGAGATCCCCATTTCGGCGGCTTTCGTGCGGTCGATACGTACCTGGTATTCCGGCCGGGAAAGGTCCATCGACACGTAGACGTTGGTGAGCCTCTCCGTTTGGCGCATGATGCCGGCCGTGCGGTCGGCCAGCCTGGAGAGAGTCTCGGGGTCCTGGCCGCGTATGTTCACGACGATATCCGAGGCCCGGCCCCCCTTGATGCCCTTGATGGGGTTTTGCTTGGCCATGGCTTTGACGCCGGGCAGGGGGATCTTGCTGACTTTGCCGCGGAGTTTTTTCACGTACGCCGAGGTGCTCACGTCGCGCCGGGACTTGGGAACGAGCTGGACGTCGAGCTGGCCCTCGTTCGCTATTTCGTAGGTGTAGAGCCCGCGGACCTGCCCTCCTGCCAGCCGGAAAATGCTCTCTATCGTGGGATCGTCTTTGATTCGTTGTTCGATCTTATTGAGCGCCCGATTGGTCTCCTGCACCGAGGCGCCGACCGGCAGTTTGACCTTGACCATCAGCCGCCCGTCGTCCATCAGCGGCAGAAACTCCGTTCCGACCCGCCCGAACAGCAGCCCGGCGCCCGCCAGCACGCCCAGGAAAAGCACGACGACGCCCCACCGCGCCCACAGAACCCGGCGAAGAATCCATCCGTATCCTTCCGTGACCGCTTCGAAGAATCGTTCAAAACGCGTCTTCTCGCGCCGGGCATGATGCTCATCCAGCAGGATGGCCGCCAGCATGGGAGTTACAGTGACGGCGACGGTGAGGCTGATCACCACGATGCCGGCCACCACCAGGATGAGCTCGCGAAACAGAAGGCTGGTCAGACCTGGCACGATGAGAAACGGCACGAAGAGAGCCAGAAACGACAGCGTCGCCGCCACGATGGCCGGCCCCACCTCGTCGGTTGCATCGACGCACTGGCGCGCGATATCGCCCTCCGGATTCTTGTGGTGCAGACGACTGATGTTCTCAAGCACGACGATGGAGTTGTCCAGCACCACCCCGATGGCGACCACCAGCCCGCCGAGGGAGAAGATGTTGAGCGAGAACCCGGCCACCTTCATCAGCCCGAAGTTCAGAACCATCGTGAGAGGCAGTGCAACGGCCATCACGATGACCTGTCGGATGCTGCCCAGAAAGAGGTAGACCACGATGATGAGCAGGACGGCGGCCCCGATGGCAGCGTTGCGCACGCCGTCGAGGGATTGCTGGACGTAGGTGGCCTGGTTCTCGACGTAACTTATGTTTAATCCTTCCGGGAAGGCGGATTCGAGTTCCGACATCCGTTGCTCCACCGCCCGGGCCACCTCCACCGTGTTGGCCTCGGCCTCCTTGAGGACCGACAGTTTCACGCAGTCCTCGCCCTGGAACCGCGTGATCACCCGCACGTCCTCATGCGCGTCCCGGACTTCCGCGATATCCTCCAGGTGTATCTTATCCCCTCCTCTGCGGGCGATCAGGACCGAGCGGATATCATCCAGAGACTTAAACTCGCCCGTCGTGCGGGCGATGATCTCCCGGCGTCCCACGGTGACGCGTCCCCCTGTCTTTTCGACGTTCTCTTCGCCGAGTTTCTGCAGGATGGTTGAGAGGCCGAGTTTGTGTTTCTCCACGGCGGCCGCGTCCAGCCGGATACGTATTTCCCTCTCCAGTCCGCCCACGATCTCGGTCCCCGCCACACCTTTGACCGCCAGGACGCGGTCCTGCAGCCAGTTGTCGGTCCATTCCCGCAGCTCGACCGGTCCCCAGCGTTCAGAATTAATCGCCACCTGCACCACCGGCAACTGCGAGGGATCGGCCTTGAAGACGAACGGTTCCTCCGCATTGTCCGGCAGGTTCTGCTTGGCCCGCGTCAGGGCGGCCAGCACGTCCTGAAAGGCCACATCGGTGTCGGTGCCGTAATCAAAGTGGACGTTGAGAGCGTAGAGCCCGGTTCGGGATGTCGAATCCAGGGAATCCAGATTGTCCACCGTGGCCATCAGGCGTTCGACAGGGTCGGCAATGTCCTTGTCCACTTCGTCGGGGGTGGCGCCGGGCCATTTGATCTGCACCTTCACCATCGGATAGGTGATGTCCGGCAGAAAGTCCACGGGCAGGCGCCACAGACCATAGAGACCGAGCACAACGAGGGCCACAACGATGGCGCTGGTGGCCAGACGGCGTGCGACTGAGTGTTGGGTTAGTTTCATGGGTTGGGAGTTCTAAGTTCTAAGTTCTGAGTTCTAAGTTGAGTTAACGGGGGTTGTTGCGCAGATAAGTTAGGAAGCCCCGGATGGTCGCTCGTGTTTCGTCGGCCAGCGTGTAAAGGCGACTAAACGTCTCGTTATCTATATAATCCTGGTCCGCGGCGACATAGAGTTGGCTCTGCACTTCGGTGCAAGAACGTTTTGCATAACCGAGGAAACGAATGAAATCACCATTGCTCTCCGCGTCAAACCCCTCGGCGATGTTGTGCATAATCGATCCCGAAGCCCGTGTAATCTGGTCTCGCAGACCGTAATCCCGGGCAAAATGCTCCACTTTGGTCGCTGCATAAATTTCGCGAGTCAATTTCCGTGCCCTCTGCCAGGCTTTGATATCCTTAAACCGTTCAATCGACGCCATGAATCTCCTCCATCAACCAAAACTCAGAACTCAGAACTCAGAACTCCCTTCACCGATCACCGATAACCGATCACCATCCTTAAGCTTCCCGCCTGTCACGACGACCCGTTCGCCCGCCTTGATGCCTTTTGTAATCTGGACGCGCTGTTCCTGCTCGATGCCTGTCTGCACCATGCGTCGCACAGCTTTTCCATCCTTGACAACGAACGCGACCAGTTTGCCGCCCGGTGTCTCGCGCAGCGCTTCGGCGGGGACGATGACGGCGCCCGTGGCCGACCCCAATTCCAGCGTGATACGGGCAAACTGATGGGGCATGAGGCGCTCCGATTCCTCGAGCTTGGCTTCCACGGTGCGCGTGCGCATACTGGCGTCAAGCTGGGGAAAGACGCGCACCACTTCGCCCCGGAACGCGTCCTCCGGGACGGCATCCAGTTGGACTTCCACTGTCAGACCGGGGTGAACTTCGGCCGCGTATGCTTCCGGCACGCTGAAACGCACGACCAGTGAATCGGGATCGTACATCTCGATGAGCGGACTCCGGGGCGTGGCCAGATCGCCCTCACGGACGTGTACCCGGGTAATAATCCCCTCGAAGGGGGCCTTGATAACACATTCCTCCAGATGGGCTCGAGCCAGGTCCAGTTTGGCCTCGGCTTCCTTCACGTTGGCCTCCTGTACCGCGATTTCCGTCCGAGTGGGACCGGCTTCGAGCATATGCAATCTCTCCTGTGCATTCGCCAGTTCGGCCTTTGCCACTTCCATCTTCTCGCGGGCCTGGTCCACGCTCTGCTCGGAGGTAAAATCTTTTGCCTGGAGCTTCTTCTGTCTTTCATACGCCGTCCGCGCTTCCTCCAGCGTGGCCTTCCATCTCCGCACGCCC
>JAGXLK010000411.1 GCA_018334735.1 Planctomycetota bacterium
AAAGGTAAAGTCGAAAAGACGGTCTACTGGAAGTTTCAGGAACTGATCGAACTTCCGAAATTGAAACCGGGGAAATACAGCGTCCGGGCGGCATTGGTCGATGAAAAGGGCGAAGAACTGCTCGTCCGATCGCAGGGATTTTCCAAGAAGAATGAAGCAAAGGTTTTTGCGGAATGGTGGGACAACGATATTGGCAGCCCCGATCAAATCCTGCGCCCGTTTGAAGCCATTCGTGTGGACAGGCAGAAAAATGGCACGAAGGTTTCACCGGTTCTGCGAACCTACGAACTTGACGGGATTGGACTGCCGCGCGAGATCCAGAGCAATGGGGGAGCGGTGCTGAATTCTCCTGCACGGATCGTCGTTGTCAGCAACGGTCGCACACATGTCGTGCCCACAGACGGCACCGTGCAACTGACGGATACCAGGCCCTGGCGCGTGAATTTCAGGGGTTCCTCCCGGGCGGCCGGGCTTCAATTCCGTACCGAAGGCACGATCGAACAAGATGGCCTCACGGATATACGGCTGACCTATCGGCCTGTGGAGAAACCGGTCCAGGTTGAGGAATTTCGTATCGAATGGCCCGTCGACGATACCTTCAACAACCGCATGGTCGTGATTGGCCCGGGGGGAAATTATGCCACCCGCGAGATCGGATCCGTCGCGGCCGGGCAGGGGGTGGTGTGGGATAGTCTCAGCGCACTCGGTACCCAGGGGTCCGGAATGACCAAAGGGAATTTCTACAGCAACGTCTGGGTGGGCACTGAGAAACGTGGCTTGCTGTGGGCCGGAGATAGCGACCGCGGGTGGGTTCCGAGCAATATCAGTCCCGCCCACAGCCTGAAACGCACAGGTAATACGCTCATAATCCGCAACCATATCATCGGGACCCCACCCGGCGAGGAGCCGGAGCTGGTGGAGGAAGAACGAACTGTCCGATTCCAGTACAACGCCTCCCCGTTCCGCCCTCTGGACAAAGGGTTCCGCGTGAACCTCCGCTCGGCCGGCAATGGATTCGGCGGACAGGCCGGTTATATGCTCAACGAGGAAGAAAATATCGACGGCTGGCATCTGCTCCATCCCCCGACAAAAGACAAATCAGAATGGCCGAAGTGGTACGCCCGCTGGCGGAAACACAACGTAAGATACCAGGGGAGAACCCTTTACAACGGGCCCCAACGCCAGAAACGGTGGAACGATTGCCAGATTCCTCTTCGCGGGTACGGTCCCAAATCGATCGAACCCGGCGTTTACAAGTATTTCCGCGCGGACTGGCTGCCTCAGAATTCTGGTGACGAGCTGCTGACGAAAACCTACACCGATTACACAATACACCTGATGGATCGCATGGCCGAGGAAGCGCTTATGCGCCAGTTTTACTACGATATCGCTTTCGCCTCGAAGATGCTGACAAACCTCACGTCGGGCGATGGTTACATCTTGCCCGACGGACGCACGCAGCCGGAGGCGGGGGACGACGAGCTGCGCTACTACGCGCTTCGCAGTTACGCCATGATGATCGAGAACGGGGTCTATCCGCCCGGCATAAGCGGCCACGCTACCAACGCGTTCTGTCTGAAAGCCCTGCCGTGGTTTGACGCGATGCTCGATTCGGAATATCCCATGCGCGATTCCGTGGATGTGTACCCGTCGGACCGGATGATTGCCATGAGTTGCCCCCATAATTTCGGGGTGGGTATCAACCATCTCGGCAATATGAACGCCCGCTGGGCGGCGCTGCATGACGCTTCTCTTTCAGGGGCGTCTGCTTTCCGAAAGCGCGCCTTCGATCATCCCGCGTTCAAGCACTGGGGGATCACTTTCGATGACTTGGAGTTTATTCCGTACTGGAGAAACGACAACCATGTCCGCCGGATCGCCCCGGGACTTCTGGCGTCGATATGGAAGCGGCCCCATTCTCTAATTCTGGGCGTGATCAATTACGGTCCGGACCCTAAGGGATTTGAGGAGAGGCGAAAACTTGCCCTCACGCTCAATCTGGAAGAACTGGGGATTCCAATTGGTGCCGAAGGATCGCGTGTGCGTGTAAGCGAATTCCTCCCGCGGGAAGACCGACTGGAAAAACTCTCTCTGGACCGCACAACCGGGGCGCTGACTGGCTCTCAGATTGCCTACCATCGCACCCATTTCGTTGCCATCTACTGGGAAGACAGGCCGGTCGGTGGCGAATGGGAAGAGGTCATCGGCAAGGACGTCAGCCGTGCGGCGCTCGATTGGGGCATCAACCGGGCCGAGGCGGTGGAGATCGGCTCCGGAGAAAACGGTCTTGTGGAGGCTCAGAATGAAAAAATGCGTGTTCATGCCTGGAGGCGCAAGAACAGCGTTCTTCTGAAAGTGGCGAACACGACCCCCGAGCGGCAGATCGGACTGATCGATCTCGATATCGAGAAACTCGGTGTGCGGGTGGATCCCGAGAAGGAGCGGTGGTTGCGTTTCACGCAGACCTATCCGATTGGCGGCAAGGGCAGCTTTGGCTATGATGCTAATTCCGGCCAGGTGAATATCAAACTCCCCGGCGGAGGTGTGCGCTACTTCTGCATCGATAAGTTTTGATGATTCTGCACTTTAAGGCCAAGCACGATGTGGGGACTTTGTTGTCGTAACCGGTATTCTGGTAAGTACGTGTGTTGGTCCGCCCCTGATGCAATGGTAAGCATTTGGTAACCCACGTGGACATTCCTGTCACTGTTTCCGCGCGTAGTGGCTAATCATAGTCCCCATCGGCGCGGGGCACGATGGGGCCATCCACGTGGTTTACCGAATACTTACATGCAATGTGGAGAACTTGATGCATTCTGCCGGTGAACGCCTGCCAAAATACCGGTGGGATAGGCCGTGCCTTGTGAAGCATTGGCGTTGGTCCGCTTCCGATTGCGGCCGAGTATTCATATTAATAGTTTTCAGCTCCTTCGCTCTTATTTGTTAAGGGTTCGCTATGACTGTATTATACTCATATACGGCTACGGGACTGAGCCCGCGCCATGTGCAATGATAGTCCAGAGCAGTCAGGTTAAACTCATGTGTGGATATTACGAAAAGAGGCCGTTCTTAAACGCCGATCACAGAGACAAGACGAGCTTCAGAGGGAACTTGAGCGTATTAAGAACGTTCTATCTGCACAACCAGACGTCGAACGCATTTTCGCGTGTTTCCATGCTCAACAAGCGGCCGAGAAAGCAACCAGGGCTTTTCTCTAATCCCGTGGAGTGGAGAACGTATGGGGACACTCTGTCGCAACTCTGTTGGACGATGCCATCAATTACAAAAAAGATTTAGAATCCCTTTGACGGCTCTTATTTGCGGTAATAATTACTCGGGCATGTTGTTGTCGCGCTCCCGGGTGTTTGTCGGTCTGAGACGGGAGAACAATTTGTAATTTTTTTGGACTGATTCTGAAGGAGTATAGCCGGATGGCTTCGCATATCGTCGAACCCCACGGGGGGAGACTCATCAATTTGATGGTGGCGCAGGAGCGGGCGGACGAGCTGAAAAAAGCCTCACGAGATTGGCCCTCATGGGATCTCACGCAGCGTCAGCTCTGCGATCTGGAACTTTTGCTCAATGGGGGATTCTCACCCCTTCAAGGTTTTCTTAAACGCGATGATTACGAGTCCGTCTGCCGTAAAATGCGACTCGCAGATGGCACGCTCTGGCCCCTGCCCATTCCCCTCGATATCCCCCGTGAACGCGCCGAGGAACTGGAATCCGGCTCGAAACTTGTCCTGCGGGATCCGGAAGGTGTGGCGCTGGCGGTTCTTCACGTGGCTGAAATCTGGGAACCTGACATCGATGAGGAGGCAGTCCAGGTCTACGGAACCGGCGATCCCGCCCACGCGGGTGTGGCGTACCTGAAAGAGAGGGTTAATCCCTGTTATGTCGGCGG
>JAGXLK010000412.1 GCA_018334735.1 Planctomycetota bacterium
CTTCGCCGCCGCCCGTCTCAGCGAACGCTGAGCGCTTTCAGGGAGCCTGTTCAGCAGCCAGCGGACTGGACTTCAGCCCCGCTTGGGGGGTCTGGAGTTCAGAACGCGGACAGTTCCGGCAGAGGGTACGGAGTCCCAAATCCTCTGAGACGGTGTGGGAGCAAGTGGCTTTTGAAACACAGCTCCGATCGTAAAGTCAATGCTCATGGAGCCGGCCCTGGAGGTGAGCCCCTGCATGTTCGTAGATCGCCTTCATCTCACGATGCTCCTTATCGTACTTCAAGCACAACACTTTCGGAGTGGCTGTTGAATTCTGGGGCGTACATGCACCGAACTTTTGCTATCCCGGTCTCGTAGGTACCGCGATGCTGCACACGCACCGAATATTCCAGCACATATGTCCCTTTCGGCAGGTAATCTATGAAAAAATTTGTGGCCGTATCCCGGGTGGACTGGTAATAGCGTAGGCCGTCCGCATACAGGTACCTCGAAAGTACATTCACCGGTTCGGTACCGCTTCCGCGGTAATCCTTCAAATGCACGTATTCCATATTGCGTCTTGCATGCAGCACGAGGCGTGAGACTAGTTCGTCACCGACCTCCACGGGGCCGTCAACAAGGTTTAGTACCGGACCGTGTTTGGTCTCTTCCTTTGTAAAGAGTGCCTTCTCGATCCGTAGAGGTGTTTTGTTTTGGGCAGTTATATTGGATATATCTTCCAGATACTGCCAGTGGATTCCTCCCCACGAAACTCCCTTATCACGCTTCCTGACAATTGCTTCACCCATCTGAGGGGTAATTTCACTCCCGATAAAACACTCTTCATAAAACCCTGTGCCGGCTTCGGCATTTTCGGGATCTATCTTTTTGTCGCCGAGGGAAACTTCAACCAAATCATCCGATTCCAAAACATCGGCGCCGCGCAACAGAAGCGCATAAATTGCATCGGCCGTTGCTTTCGTAGTGTACCAGCCCTGAGCTCGTTTCTCGTTAAGCAACCATATTTTACACTGTTCAACCGCTTCTCTATCGTGCATCACCTCGTCAAACGCCTCGATCATCAACGCCTGCGTCTCGATGCGAGCACGGTACCACCACCAGGAGTATTCTTGGTCGCGCCAATATCTTCCCATGTCCTTTTTGGTCACTGAGCGTTCTTTGAGCGACCGCATGATTGCGCGCGCCGCATCCTGTTCCCCGAGCCGGCTGAGCGCCAGAGCCAGATGCGCCTGGGACTGGCGCCATCTTACCCTCAGCCAGCCTTTTTTGGCCTGTGCCACGAAGAATTCCATGGCCATCTGAAATTCATCCTTAGCAGGTTGATCTTTGAGAAAAAACGTGCGCGTGCAAAGATACATACACATCCGGGGGCCCAGAGTATGGTTCTGCGGATTTTTCCTTTTCACTATACTCTCATATTTCTCTTCCATTCGTTCATCAAGCCACTCCAAAGCGTCGTATGCCATCGACATGTCGACATCAATTCCCAAGTGCCTGAGGCGAGCAAAACCCGTAGTCAGATACAAAGTGATATAGTAGTTTGACGGCCCGCCTGGAAACCACGGCCATGAGCCGTCGTCGTACTGTAACTCCGACAGGCTTTGCATCGCCAGAAAGGTCTGGGCCCTCAATCGGTTCTTATCAAACAGTTTGCCGACGCTCTGCCGTGCCCGGGTTTCCCATTCTGCCTGCCGTGTCCAGGGGGTTTCTTCTAAGAGTACTTCTGTCAGCTCTTCATTTTTCTCGAGGGGGCTCTTCAATGCATCGGTCCCTTTCCATTGATTGAACATTTGCCTGATTTTGGGGTTCGAGTCGGCTATATGCTGCGCTAATTTCCGCGCATACAGACGATTGAATATCTGTTCACTACATCCAAATGGATATCTCATCAGGTAAGGCAACGCCATGACGGCGTACCAGGAGGGATTGGACGCCATCTGAACGGTCAGCGCTTTGCTCTGCAGTGTCTCTGACTCCTCGGCGTTCGAAAGTTTCTCAAAATTGAACTGCCGCGTGCCCGGCCCCTGAATATAAAGTGGCAGCGATTCGGTAACGGTTATCCGCCGCGGCAACACTGGCAGGTAGTCTTCAACCCCATCGGAAAACTGCTCGCTGGAAGCAATCGCACGATAGAGAAGAATATTCGGTTGATCTGGAGCTTCAATGCGCCATGAAAACGTCCGCGACTGTTCCGGGGGTACGCAGAACTCTTTTTCTGAGTTCTCATTTCCGAGAGCTCGACCGGCGCTCTTCTGCGTGTGAGGGTTCTCAAAGTTCAATTTGACAACGCCCTTTTGCTGCTCGGATGAGGAATTAATGACACGGACGGTGAACTCCAGCACGTCGCCGGCACGGAGAAAACGCGGCGGGTTCGGTTTCACCATCAGCTTTTTCGCCGTGATTGCTGTATCGGTTAGCACCCCAGCCCGAAGTTTTTTATCGTGTGCAAAACCAATGAAGCGCCATCCCGTCAGGGTATCAGGCATGGTGAACTCTATGCGAACTTCTCCGTTCTCCCCGGAAGTCAGGTGCGGGAAGAAAAATGCCGTCGCCCCCAGATCCTTACGTACCTTCCCCTCGTCCCGCCCCATTTTCTTCTCAGGTGCTTCCATCAGATTTTCATTCCCGGCCCGGGAGTCGTACGAGGGTGGCACCCTCATCTCGCATTTCTCAACAGATTCATCCCAAAGGAACCGGGGAAATGAGCGGTAATCCAATCTCACGCGGTCCCCCCTCGGATACCAACATCCGTCCAGAAGATATAGATACTGCGTCTCATTCTCGAAAGTTGATCTGAAACCCGAATAATCGGAATAAAAAAGTCCGGTGCCATTCCACCACCGATGCGGGAGCAACTGATCCAATGACCTATCGTAAAGGGTTGCCACCATCTCCGCGGCGACCCTTTCGGAATCCGGTCCTTTTATCACCGCGGTCCAGGATTCCTCCTGGCCGGGTTTTAGTTTGGAGGTAAAATGTTCCCATGAAATATCGAGCCTCTTGTTCGTCCACGGAACTTTTACCCGTTTAGATACGAAATACGCGCGATTTTCCCGGACCATGGTGACATTTATGCTGAAACCACCCCTGAGTTTTTCGGTTACTTCCAAGGTTATCAGCTGCTGCGTGCGATCGGAATCGGTCCAATAGCTTTGCAGCACGTAGTTTCGGTGCCGAATTTCAACATATGCACGCGCCTCGTTATACCCGCTCCCCCATACCGCTTTAAAAATATCTCCAGGCTGTACCGTCCAGGTTGGGGCTTTGAAAAGATTCGGGATCGGGATTGCAAGCCGGTCGGCTTGTGGATTTAGCACCAGTAGTGGAATCCGGGCATAGACCGACCCGGCGTTTTGATTTTGCATCTCAACTACAGCTCGATATGCGCCTGTTTTCAGATTGGCAGTGCAACTATCGTAACCTGAAGAATCGGTTGCAATTTCGTATTGTCCAACTACCTCCCCCAGTGGCCAGTTATTCGGATCTGATAATGTCGTCTTTTTGCCACGTCTCAGCGGCTTGCGATGCACTTTTGGTGGCATTTTAAGGGAATATATTTTCAAAAAACCGTCTGCTGAGCGCGGCTCGCCGTCGAGCGAAGTCGTATGGACCGAAATCTCAAAAGGTTTCCTATCAACAATCCATTCGTCGGCGGTGAGGTCCACGTTCAGAGCTTTATAACCCGCCGAGATAGTGCGATCATCGGATCGGGTTTCTCCCGCTGAATCGGTTACGTCGGCATGGACAACGTATCGAAAAACGGGGTTTCCTTCTTTCCTGGCATCCGGCGATGGCCGAGCGACGAACTGAATCCCGAAGGTGCCATCAGCATCCGTCTTTGTAGTTCCACGTGCGATTTCTTGGCCCCCACGCGTTCCAGCTACTCTGTCCTT
>JAGXLK010000413.1 GCA_018334735.1 Planctomycetota bacterium
CGGCGGCGGCCCATCTGCGGCGTTGCAGTTCGGCGTGGACCCACTTGGGTCGAACTTCTCACTGCACCTTGCATCTGAACCACCGACGACCGGCTGAACCCACAAAATCAAATGGAACGGACCACTATCGGTCAATTTTTGAAGCCTTTCTTGGCGGCCTGTTCTTGCAGGGCGGAGCTCATTGCTTCGCCGAGGGTATCGTCGCCGGATTTGCCCATTTCTTTGCGTTTTTCGGCGACATATTTTTTTCGCGCGGCGTTGAGTTCGTTGATCTTTTTCCGGATTTCGGCTCGCCGCCGGGTATTCTCTTCGATGTGGGCTTTCCGTTCTTTGAGCGTCATCTTCTGCATTTTTTCGGGGAGAGATTTTTCATCGATCTCCTCCAGTTTTATTTTGTCGTTTTTGAGCGCATCGACAAGATCCCAGGAGGTGTTTACGTATTGCGCGTTGGCTTTGGTGACCATCCGCTGAACATTCGCGGCAGGAGCGGCTTTTTTGGCATTGGTATCCTGCTTGCGCTGCCTTTCGGCCGCGAGTTTCCCTTTAGCTCCGTACGGGATGTAAGTGTCATTGAGTTTGTCACCCAGTTTAGCGATTTTCTTGTCCTGGGGGGCTTTGATGTGGGCCACTGTGCGGTTCTGGTTGATGCACATGTAGGAACCGTCGGCCAGCACGGCCCCGTCTTTCCACTTTCCTGAGATCCCTGCCTGTTCGGAACCGCAGTGGATTGTATTGACGATAATACCTTTTGAGATGGCGGCCTTGCACGCTGCCTTGTAATCGACCGGACCCTGGGTAAACGGTTCGTTCCCGGCGATGAAAACAACTTTGAGGTCGCCGTTGGATTGGCTCCATTTCAGCTCGTCGGTGGCTTTCTTGATGACCATACCGCAGTATTCGTTGCCGCCGCTGGTCGTCAGAGCGAACAGTTTTTCGGAGACTTTGTCAAGGTCGGTGGTGAGAGACAGGATTTTACGGATCTGATTTCCCCCGAGCGGGCTGTGGCCGTACTCGTAGAGCGCCACCTCGAGGCGCGGAATCTGGCCGTTTTTCTTCGTGGTGGCGAACTCATTAACCACTTTCCAGAGCTCGGTCCTGGCCTGGTTAATCAGCCCGGACATGCTGCCGCTCGTATCCAGCAGAATCGCCATCTGGATAAGGGGTTTTTCTGCCGTTTCTTTCTTCTCTTCCGCTCGGGCGGTCTGTGCGAGACAGCTGAGGGCGAGAATTGCGCATACCAGTAAACTCCCAATTGTCCGTTTCATCGTCAACCTCCTTCTTGAGAATGAGTTGTGTCTGCCATCGATTCGCTGCTTCAGATGATTTAGTCGGTTTTTTGCCCGAAAATGTTCCGTCAGTTCTCCGGCCCGCAGCCGTCCACGCTCACAATGTCCACAATGTCATTGCGAGCCGTTCCGCGCATCGCGCCGGCTTTGGAGTGTGGGGGCGATAGCGCCGCTTCTATTAAGCGGGCACTCTAAATGTCAATTCTTGACCAGCACAGTCTTTCCGTCGATTTCCATTACGATTTCGCCCTGCAGCGAGATGCTTCCCTGGCGGTCCTGGCTGGCGAGTTTCTCGGCGAGGGCGTAGAACTCGGCGGAGTTGAACGATATGACCCGGTCGGGTTGCGGGCTTTTCTTGTCGGCGATGTTGCTATCGATCCAGCGGTTGCCGCGACGATAGAAGGTCAGATCGTTGACCTGCTGGACGGTGCTGATCTCGATCCGGTTGAGGTTCTGATCAAAATATTCGTTCCGCCGGTTCAGGGTCAGTTGTTGTTTTTGTCGTGCGATATTCACGCTCTGGTTGACCGCGCCCCAGCCGACCCTTTGTCTCACGGCCCGCTGTTGAAAATTGCGCTCCGCGCGGGCCAGTATCTCGTCGTTGACCGACAGGTCGGTGCCCTCCCGAGCCAAAAAGGCTGTGTATTCCGTCAGGATCCCAAACTCAGTGCTCAGGCGGGTGATTTCTTCGACAAGTTCTTTGATTTCGGGATTCGTGGGCGATGAGGCGTTGTGCGGGGAGGTGTCGGCGCCTTTCCTGCGAACCGCGTCGACGAGGAAACCAATTTTTCGACTCGCCCACAGACGGGAGACGAAACCGTTTTTGGTGCTGCTGCTGGAGAGGTCGAATCCGAGCCGGAACATCTTCCGTTCGCCGAAATAGTTGCCCGTGAGCCGGAACTGAAGGTTCTCTTCACCGATGTACTTTCCGAGCACCGTGAGTTGATCGCCTTCGAACAGATCGGGCAACTTCTGCGGGAGAACGTCCTTAACCCGTCCGGGAACCGCCCTGCCATTTGTGTCGCAGACCTTCAATTCGGGGTCGGAAAGGACCGGTCCTTTGAGTTGTTGGAAGACGTTCGCTACTTTGACTTCGACGTCTTCCTTTGGGAGAACGAACGTTGAGGTGGCTCTGGTTTCTTCGGCGAGGTTGCGCAGCAGCGGCGCGTTGACATCGCCGCCTACCCCGATGGTGAAGACACGCTTTTCATGCGGATTGGCTGCGGACGCAAGGTCCCGGATGGCAATCTCGGAGGTTTTTCCAACCGTGGGGATGCCATCTGTCAGAAAAAGCACCAGCGGCAACATGTTCTCCCGCGGTTTCTGTCTTAAAGCTTCCAACAGGGCGTCATGAATGTTGGTTCCGCCGAGGACGTTGACGCTTTTGAGGTATCGTTCGGCCAGCCGGGCGTTTTTTTCATTTTTAACGACGGCCCGTTCCGCGAAGAGGTCGGGGGCTTGGTTGTAGAGTATGATATTGAAGGCTTCTCCTTTTTGGAGTCCGCCGATGATCTGGAGGGCGGCTTCACGGACCTGACGGATTTTCCCGCCGCGCATGCTGCCCGAACGGTCAAGGACAAGCGTGACTTCTCGTTTGAGAGCAGGTTTTTTTGCCCTTTCCGTTAGATCTGGCGGGAGTCCCGCGAGCAGTAAAAAATACCCGCCGCCGATGCTCGGGTCCGGGTAGGCAAACAGCGTCGCGGCCACGTCTTTCCCGCCCCGGAGGAACGAAAGCCGGAAAGGGCCGGGTTCGCGCGTGGCTTTGTCCGTTATCTGAACGCGCACCTGCTTTTCGTCTTTTCGGGTAATCTTCAGTTCATGGCTGGGCGAATAGACCGTCGATATAGGACGTTTTGAGCTGATGCGTGCGGAGACTTTCCAGGGCACCGCGTATTCAAGCGATTCGGTTCGCGAAACGATGTAGTCCACCCGGTTGCCGGAGGTGGACAGAATATGTTCGTAGGTGAGGCGGACCTTCTGTTTGCCGCGCGCTGGGACCGGGAAGACGCTGGATCGTACCAGGTTGCATCCGATGAATTCCAGGAGTGCGGGGTCCCGCAGCCTGGCGACGATTGAGCGGTAGGCACTGGTGGCTTCTTTTTTCGGAAGGACTTTGGCGGTCGGTTCTTCGTTTGAACCTTCGTAGGCAAACCCTCGGACGACGGCTCCCCGCGGGACCGGGACCACAAGCTGCGCCTCCTGGCGGGAGCCGGTCGGGTTCCGCAGGCTGATGTCCATCGTGGTGCGAGCGGTGGTCTCGGTGATGACCGCACCGATGCGCACGGCTGTGATGTCGACTGTTCGGCCCCGTCGGTCGAGCGCAAACCCGCCGGCCTGGGGAACGATGACGTTTCGAGCTGATACGGGCAGCCTGTGATGCGTCTGGCCTGAAGCGACGGATGACAGCAGCCCGATGGCCAGCAGGCACAACACTGTGATGTATGATCGTTCAGTCTGCATTGTTCCCTCCAGAGTTATTTGAATCGTCTACGGTACATTCTACCGGCCCGTGGGCTCCCTGGGTGTAAAAGGTTTGTAACAAATGACGAGGGCTGGCGAAGCGGCTAAACGGCCCTCAAAACCATTGTGCGTGTGCTTTCAGCTT
>JAGXLK010000414.1 GCA_018334735.1 Planctomycetota bacterium
GAGGGATTCTGCCAACAAATCCTCAAATCCCGCGGCTACATCCTCTTCTTTTGACTCCATGCCACCCTTGAGAGGGTCCCCGGGATCTTTAACTTTCGTGATATCTTCGCCCTTCGGCGGGTTATAAGTATCAGCGTCTTTGACCTTTAAATCTTTCACAGTCTCTGCACCGTTTACAATTGTCGTGGGATCCAACTTCAGTGCTGCAATCGCCTCGTCTTTTTTTGTATTTACTACAACAAGTGCTGTACGGTCTTCTTGTTTGTAGATACTACCAACAAATTGGTTTACTTCGCTCTCAATCGGTGAATTGGGTTCCCAGTATCCGATAAATTTCGACCTGTCGGAATAACAACCCGCCTTTTCGGCATCTTTGAGAATCCCCCCCACATTGAAAATATCATGCGCGAGCAAAGCGGCCTGATAAGAGCGTTTCTGTCGGTAAATCCAGTGCGGCATTTCCACCGGTTTATCCTGGTCCGCACCAATTTTGTTCATCCACACCTGCGCGAGGCCCCATTTCTTGGGATTACTGAATCGGAAACGTGCCATACCCCACATACGTATGAAATCCCTTTTATCTCCCCATCCCAGAAACCTGCCCTCGCCGTCAAGAATAAAATCCGCAAACGACAGGCACGGAACAAAATGAGTCTGCGTCATGTGCACCCAGATCCGTGGACGCAATCCGTTATCAATAAATGTCCACCGCAGCCGTTTCATAAACTCGTGATAATCGAAGAATTCAAAACCCGGCTGCATCTCCCCATCGGACATCAGGTACGCGGGACCACGTTGTGGGTCTTTGAACGTGCCAATCCACGCATCGTCAATGTAAATCCCGTGGAGACAATCGTTCTTCATCCACTGATCCATATGCCAGATATAGCAATTCGTGGCTTCCGGGTAGTAGCGGAAAAAACCCGATTTGTACCAGATTCCGCGATATTCCCACGTGTTCGGCGGCAATCCCACCCAGTTGCGGTCAATATAAAGATACGGACCATGGTAACCGCGCATATTGTTGTAATGATACTCGTGCATCCGCACACGCCCCCGAGCGGCCTCCCAATCGTAATCCTGAGGATAAATGTTGAACGAGCCCCAGTTACCGTCCGTCTTCAAATCCTGTTTCGAAAATGAATCCACAAAACCAAAATTGAGTCGACTCGAGCAATATCGCCGATCCTCGGCAAATGGACGGACTGGCGCAGGGTGGAGCCCGAAAACAAAAGTGTGTGGCTCCCGAAATTCGGTTTTTTTATGCACGATGTTCAGCCGCAGCACAGTCGTTTCCTGATCCCGAACGACCTCGATGGCCGGGATCTTCATGCTTTTTGTCCATCCTTTATCGTTTTCGGCAAACCACACGAGACCGCGGTAATCCCCAGCAAGGGCCAGATAAGGAATAAAACTCCCGCGCAACCTGCCGTTTCGTTTCCTGCGCAATTTGTGGCTCTGGAAAACCGCCCCCTCTTTTTTTGGTGTCTCGCCATACCATGCACCTGCCCGGAAATTTCGGGCGCCCGTCCAGTATCCCAGATAGCGGGCCTCTTTCGTTTTTAACGGTATCTCCAATACAAATGATTCCAGCTCGTTCGTCTCGCCTGGAATGATCATTGTTCGAACTTTCATCAACCCGTCGAATTGGGTCGCGATGTTGGTTATCACGCTCCAGTCCGCAGCCTTTGCCCGCCCTTCTGTATGTACGACGGTTTTCCGCACGTCTTTTATCACTTGCGTTCCGGCATTAGGGGTCAGTTTCAATTCCTTTTCGCCGACTTTCATCATCAGCCTTATCGGCGCGCTTAAAAGGCTCTCCCCCTGTGACACAATTTTCTGCGGCCATCCATCGCCGCCGAATTTGATCTCGCGTCCCCAGCATTTCACAACATTCTTCTCCGCCTCCATGGGTGTCCACCCAGGTAGAACCTCATCCTCATGGATTCCGACCTTGCTGTGCAGCCAGGGGGGCGCCTCGCGCTCTTTTTTAACGCTCATATCGCCGACTTCTTGGCCGGCTTCATCACGGAACGAAAACTCAACTCGATGCGGGCCATAAGTCACCGGTACGTCATCCATTTTTACCGACGAGTGACCGTTGTGAACCGGGGGCATATCTCCTTCACCGATCGGCTCCTTCAATTCCGGCGCAAAAATGCGAAGGTGCACAGCCGCTACTCTATCACGTCTCGGGCTCAACAACTCTACAGACGTTTTGACCCACTTCAATGGGTGATTCATCGTGACGTCAGAATACGCAAACGGCAGGTGTTTCAGCTCGGTCTCGGGCCAAAAACGCTGATATGCGTTGGCAATTTCCACGGGGGTGAGAGCGCGAGAGTAAAACCGCATTTCATCAACCAGTGTCTGCTCATTGTTATACCGACGTCGGTTCTTGATCGGTTCCAAAAAAACCGATTTCAGCGTCTCGACGTTTTTATAATTGAATTTGCTGAAATATGCCGTAGCACCCGGCATCCGTTTTCCGTTCAGATATAACTTTTTTGCATTCCCATTCCACGTACCGACGACGTGGTACCATTTCCCCGGGCGAATGTAGGGCGGAGGGCGTTTGTTGCGGGGCTGCTTGTGAAGTATTCCGCACGACAGGAAATCGCTCACATCACCTTTTTTGGTTTCGCAGGTAGCGCGCAAAAGCGGAACATATTCCATGGGGTCATGGAATCCCTGTTTTTTTCGGTTATCCCAGTCGTAGGGACTGAACCAGAATTCGAAACTCCCGCTCTCCACGTTGAGATTTTTATCAGCCCCGTAAATAGGCATTGCAAATCCGGTCCCGATATGAATTGCCGATCCGTGCACGCCATGCTCAAACTCGGGTTCCGGTACGGGCTTGTTTTCGCCAGCCGGACGCGGGCCGAGATTGACTTTTTTCTCGGATTGTGCGCGGACCGGTTGTACAGTGTCTTCAAAAGTGGCAGTAAAAATACGGTCTTGATCCGTCCGGAGATAAGGCCAATCCTCCGCGATCGCGCGCTGCCCCGCGGGGTCGGTCCACTCAGAATTCCAGGCGTAAAATTTCTCAAGACCCGTTGAGATGCGAATCTCGTCGACGCGTCCTATGAACCCAGATTTGCGACGAAAATCGTTCCCAATCCTTACCACACCCGAGATTTTTTCCAGAGCCCCTCCCACCTCCTGTGATTTTATCTTTGCGATGCGATTGCCATCCACAAGGATTTGCACGTCAGACCGGATTTTCTGCCGCACCCAGTTGACCATTACTGTGCGTCCCGGTCCCACACGCATCGCGATATGGTGCCATTCTGAAAGCGGTAACGCCTTTTCGGTCGACCCAATGGGTTTCCCCCAACACCGAACTTCGAGTTTTCCTCCCGCAAGCCGTTTCAATTCCACGGCAGAAGGCGTTTGTCTTTTGGCTACCAAAGCGAAGAGCGTCGATCTCTCATCTTTTTCCGGGTTGAACCACGCTTCGACTGTTAGTGGCTGACCTTTGGTCAAATCGTTATACTGCGGCGAAACAACGCCGGCGCCGTTGTTTTTCAGTTCGATACAACCGCTGAACCGTCCCTGGCCAACCCATTCGTATTGTTCTAAGGCTCGCCCATGCCGACCGTAAAGGCTACTGTCTTGAACGCTATTTTTACCGGCCGATTCCGCCCCATCACTGTCCATTTCCACAAGCCCACCCGGGCCCATTCCTCCACCTCCGTCATCACCATTATCCAGAACGTTCTCAATTTCTTCCTCACTGCCCTCCCGTTCCCTGTTCATGTGAAACAAACCGAGGGTATCGGGATTCGCCTCATAAGGCAGCCAGAACCGTGAGTGGATGCGATAACCTTTGTTTGGATCATCCGCCGTTGCGGACAATAGCGGTAAAAGGACGCAGAGGATAATCCCCC
>JAGXLK010000415.1 GCA_018334735.1 Planctomycetota bacterium
CCTGCCCGGCGGAGTATGTGGAACAATTCGAGGATTTCGCAAAACCCATCGGCCCGGCCGCACACGATACCCTCGAAAATAAACCGTCCCATCAGAAAGAATGGGCCGGACGCGTCGGCCGAGATCCCGAACAGGAGTCCTATCGGAATCCCCTCTATTTCGGATGTAATTCTTTTGTGGACGACGAGATTGGGCGGATTCTCAATGCGATTGATCGTCTGGCGCCCGAAAACACGTACGTCATCTACACCTCCGATCACGGCAGTATGCAGGGGGCCCATCGATTGGATTCAAAAGGCCCGGTCATGTACGAAGAGATCACTCATATTCCGCTGATCATTCGTTGCCCTGAGGCCGAAGATGAACACGTCATAAGAAGTCCCGTCAGCCATCTGGATCTTCTCCCGACAATGCTTGATATCGCCGGAGAAGAGATTCCACCGTTACTTCAGGGCAAGAGTTTGCTTCCCGAACTGCACGGTCAGAAAAGCGAAACTACTGCGGCCGAACGCAACATCATGATTGAATTTACACGATACGCCATTAACCACGATGGCTGGGGAGGCTATCAGCCGGTACGGAGTCTGGTGAAAGGAAAATACAAACTGGTTTTGAATCTCCTCCACACGGACGAACTTTACGATTTAGAGAAGGACCCCGACGAACTCGAAAACCTGATCGATGATCCGGGCTCGGAGGATCTTCGCCGGAGGCTTCACGAAGAGCTGCTCGCAGAAATGGACCGCCTTCGCGATCCGTTCCGCGGTCCCTGCTGGGAACGTCGCCCCTGGTGTGACACCCGAAACAAAAAATGGCAGGGCCCAAGACGTCCGCGTCCTTGCAGCCTTTTCGAACCGGTCAGTTACGATTACGGCACCGGCAGACCTCACGACGGGTAAGGGGCTGTAGCGGTGTCGGGTTGCGTAAAACCCAAAAGCTGCTACACTCTGTGGTCTGTGAATCGTCTCTGCCTGTATGATCCCATTGACAGTAAGAGCAGCGGAAGAACTGCAAAGGGCCTGCCCTAAGAAAATAAGGAGTGACCCGTGGAATCGTTGACAAAAGAAAGTTTTACGGAAAAGATTTTCGATTATGAACAAAATGAGGAGTGGCAATTTGAAGGCGAATTGCCATGCATTATTGATTTTTATGCCGACTGGTGTGGACCGTGTAAAATGGTTGAACCGGTGTTAGAGGAACTTGAGGAAGAATACGAAGAGGCAATCAATATCTACCGCGTCGACATCGAGGCTGAGCAAGAATTGGCTGCCATTTTTGGTATCCAGAGTATTCCCAGCATGCTTTTTGTGCCCATGGATGATCAGCCCCAAATGGCAAAGGGCGCTTTACCGAAAGAAGCTCTGGAAAACGCTATAAAAGACGTTCTGAAGGCTGAATAAACCGTTTTGCCCTTCAGAACCTTTCCTTATCCCGCCCATTTAATCTGACACAAAACGGCCTTATGATCTGAAATCCTGTCTGGTAACACTGTATACGACTGGAAAATGAGTTCTGGCGAAAGCAAAATCCAATCCAGTCTTTTGCCCGATGCGGGAAAAGTACCGAGCCCTTCCTTCTCAGCCCGATAAGCTTTCAATTCGAGCGCTTCGGTTAGCAAGCGGAGTGCGCTGTTTTCCTCGTCCCACCCGCAGTTAAAATCCCCCGTCACAACCAGCGGCCGCTCCTGTTGCGCCAGTAGATCGACCAATTCCCTGGCCTGGCTTCGTCGCACAGACGCACGAATACAATCGAGATGAACGGACACCACATCAATCGTGCGATCGGGGTGGTTTGGCCAGGAAACCGTTGCGATCGTACACCCTTTGCAAAACACCGGCGGAGCAGGCGAAAATGTATGCGAAATGGCGTCGCGCACCGGAAGATTTGAAATGCATGCCGTCCCGTATTGCAAACCCAAACCGCTGACCTGTTCGGCGCGCACGTGTCGTTGAAAGCCGCTTTTCTCAGCAAGCATCGCCACGTGATCGAAATTCCCACTCCAAAACGAAGGGCCGTCCGTCTCTTGAAGGGCCACGAATTGTGGTCTCCGTTCGCGGATAACGTTCGCAATTCGGTCTATATTGTCTCTTACGGTTCGGGTACGTTTGAATAACGGGGTAAAAGAGTTCCCCGCTCCGTGAGCAGTATTCAATGTCATAACGGACAAAATCGATTCGGCGGGGTTATCCAGGTTTCTGGCGGAAGGAAAAGAACTTGTTTTGTGGATTTTCAAGCGCTTTGTGCGCGGACCCGAAATCCAGAAAGGCAATCGCATGATTACGCCGCTCGTGATCATGAGGAACCCCACAGCGCTGATCAAAAGGTATTTTTTTTTCGTGGTAAAATGAAACATTTTTCAGTCACCGGTCCAGCATATCAATTGGTATTGATCGGTTCAGCGGAAAATCATGCCGGCGTATCCGACCACATAATTACCGCGTCCCTGAGGCGAATCAGCGCTGGTGGCCCGTGCTACCAGCTCGCCTTCAGAACCACCGCGCGCCTCCACGCTTATCATCATCGCCGCTGCCGGTGAGACGCCGCACATGGTGATATCTTTTTCGTCGCAGGCCTCAATCAGCCCTTCTGGAGCAAGCTGTTCCATTCGCTCAATTGCGATCGGATCGTGTTCATTAACCGTTTCAAGCGCATTCCTGCCCTGTTCATGGGACATATCGCTACTCGCCACGACAAGCGTATCCGACTTTTCCTGTTCCTTGAGACAATCTGCTATGCCGTTTCCGAGCTCTTGAATCTCTGTTTTTCCGGCGCTCGGTGTAATACAGATTACCACAATTTTTACGTCGGGCCGATGGTACTGCAAAAACGGCACGACCACCTCTCCCGAATGTTCAGGCAAATGCGGTCCATCATCCGGGGACACAACATCAAGCTCGGCCAGAGCAGCATTCAGATTTTCGTCCAGCTCAACTGTACCGAGCGGTGTTTTCCAGGCCCCGTCTGACCAGAGAGCGCACGGAGGTCGGAAGGCATTGTGGCTGGGATTCAGCACCACCACAGTCGGGGTAACCTCGGCCTTTGCAAAAACTTTTCCGGCTGTCGGGCCAGAAAAAACGTATCCAGCATGGGGAGAAAGCGCGCCCAATACCTTTTCCCTTTGCCCCCCGTCCGGAGTATATTTCTCAATTGCCGAGCGGAGTTGATCGGGATCAGATGGGTAGAACTGCCCTTCTACTACCGGGCTGCGCACCATAACAATCTCCTTTTTCACATAAGTTCTATCAGAGGAACTCCGAAAACTTCGAGACTGGCCAGGCTGCATGCTCACTGGCATCAAATTGCATTTTAACACCCGCGCCCGCATTTTGAAAAATATTTCTAACTGCTTCCCGTCATGGACTCCCGACAAAACGACATGAGCCTGTCAAAATAGACTTTGCCGCCGACCTGGTAGGTGTCGTTATGTCCCGCCCCCCCAATTCGATAGAATTCTTTCGGTTCCTTTGTCGCCTCAAAAACAGCCCTGCCCTGCTCAAAGGGCACGATTCTATCGCGGTCACCGTGGATTACCAGAATGGGTTTCTCAAGCTCCGATACTCGCCCCGCATTATCAAAATCTGAGCGGATAAATCGAGAAACCGGCACAAAAGGTATCATTTTTTTCGCCATGACTTTTGCCGATGCAAAAGGGCTCTCCAGAATCACAGCCACCACCGGTTCTGACAGAGCAAGGTTCAGCGCAACCGCCGTCCCGAGGGAACGTCCAAAAGCTATGATTTGCCCCGGTTCAATCTCCTTTTCCTCGGTCAGATATTTGTATGCTGCCTTTGCATCTTTGTAGAGCCCGGTCTCACTCGGATGCCCCTGACTTTGGCCGTATCCCCTGTAATCTATCATGAGAACGTTAAACCCTT
>JAGXLK010000416.1 GCA_018334735.1 Planctomycetota bacterium
GTGCCTTTTTCATCGAGACGATGGACTGGTGAATGAGGCCATTCAGGCATCTGTATCTCTCTTTTTTATAGAGTGTCTGGACAGCTCGCCGCGCCTTTCATTATTTTAGACAGCAACGGCATGAACGGCAACGAAAGCGGCGCCGAGGCGCTGCACTCCAAAAATGAACGGTTTTTGTCACAGCATCTTTTTCTTGGGTTTCAGCGGGAAACGCCTTCACTCTGCAAGACATATTCCACGGCATTTTCCAGCAATTTCAAAGTCCCGGTCTCGGCCGGGTTCACTTTCTTTTCAAGACTTCCTTCCGGATGCGGACTGAATATGACAATTCTCCCTTTTCCCCGGTTTCCGCAGACAATGGCTCCGCCGCCATCTTCGTATCTGGCAAGCATTTTCACATTTTTCCCCGGTTCGATAAGGGGGCCATTCTGATAGTAGATTTTTTGTCTGTGCGGGCAACCGGCCGTCACCGGATGGCGGGTATCCACAATCTCGATCGTTTTCATGCTTTTGCCCGACCGGCGATGGTTTTCAACCCGAAGCAAACCCAATCCATCCGGGCTCCCCGGCACGTCGACTGTCGGAGCACCGATATATGCGCCGGCGCAAATCCCCACGTACCCACCGCCGGCCGCGGCAAAATCCCGTATTTGCTCATAACCTTCCTTGCCAAGGGCATCGACCATTTTCGCCGTGCGTCCTCCGGGAACGATCAGAACGGAACAATTTTTCAAGGCTCCTTTGCGGATATCTCTGGCACTGATTTTTTCACAGTGTATGCCGGCCAATCGTAACGCAGCCTCCACATCCGGGGCTTTTGTAGCGGCCTCACCGGCCAGCAGTGCTACTCCACTGAGAACAGGGACACGCAATCTGGCCCCCACGCCCATCTGCAAACAGCGGGAACCGTAACTTTTCTCGAAAGAACGACGTGCGTTTTTGCCGGAACAATGCACGGGCGCCACGAAGCGGACGTTTTCAGATTGGAAATCACGCACAATACCACGCAAACGCCGTTCAGCGGTCCCAAACAGATGGAATCCCCCGAGTACAAGATGGATTCCTTTGTGGCGTTGTTTTTTCGCCTCTTTGAGAATCGAAACGATGCCCGGATGAGAACAGCCGGTAATGACCACCAGCCCCTTCCCGGTTTCAATCAAAAGTGACTGTTCTTTTATCGCTCTGCCGAGTTCACCCGTTGAGTAAACACGAGAACATATTTGCGCAGGACCTTGCACCCCGATAACTTTTGCACCTGCTTTTCCTACTCCGTCTTTCATAGAATCCGGAAATGAATTCGGCAGATAGACTTTTACATCGTGGTTTTGCCGGAGGAATGACGATAATCCCCCACAGTGGTCATGGTGGATGTGGGAAATAACGACCGTATCCACATCATTCGGATCGATGTGAAGTTTTTTCATATTGCCCATCAAGATGTCGCCCTCGCCCCCCGTATCGAAAAGGATCGTTTTCTCGAGACCCTCGACGAGACAGCCGAATCCCCAGGCGGTTTCCAGGCCTTTTTTGTACGGATTATTGTCGTAAACTATGGTAATACGAATGGAATTATCTTTTACCAAAACAGATCGAACGCCCCGGTTGGCTGAGTAAGCGATACCGCAGAACAAGAGAATGCCGATCAAAAAAGCGTCTCCTACACTTTGCTGAAATGATGAGAACATTCTTCTGTTCGCTGTTATTTTGGTGCGCGCTCGCATTGCAGGTGATCCCGCTGGAAATCGTGGATCTCCGAAACGGATTTTTGCGAAACCCGGGGGCCCGTGTTCAGAATCACATAAGTCCCGGCATATCAACCCTCACCATCGGTCTTCAACTTGATTTTCGGCACCATTGCAACTTCAAACTCGAGTGCGTTGGAGATCAGACAGTTTTTCTCAGCAAGTTCCAGATTCTCGCGGACGCTTTCAACGTCTTCCTGCGAGGCCACGGTGACCTCCGCTTCGATTGTAATCTCAGTAAAAGTCAGTCCGTCCATTCCATAGACAACTTTACCCTGGCCGGTGCTGCGGTAGCTCAAGAACTTGATTTCCGCTTTTATTTGATAATAAAGAAAGGTCGTCATGATGCAAGAATTTACCGCGGCCACCAGAAAATCTTCCGGGCTCCAGACCCCTTCTGGCCCCCTGAAATCGGCCGGGGTGGCGACTTCCAGGTCGGGTTTGCCCTCCGAACTCAGAACGCCTTTCCTTCCCTCTTTCCACTCGACTGTATTTTTGTACGTCCAGGACTTCTCGCGGGTCTGCGACTTCGCCATATTTCCCTCCCTGGATTTTTTTGAGATGGTAACGGCCGTTGAAAAACTGACTTTCCCGAGGCCGGCAAGGCCCCGGATATCTTTCCGAAAATAGGTGCCTTCTATGGTTGAAGAATTGGCTATCCGTCGGAACACCCCTTCATTTTAAGGACACCGAACAGAGAGACGCAAACGTTCCCGAGGCGTCGCTCGATGGGAATTGGGCGAATCTAACGACTTCCTCGACCTGCGACTTTTTTCGAGCATGTAAATATCCGTCCTCGCACCAGTCGGCCGTCATGCACAAGTTTGCGCTTCGACTCACCGAGCAGATCAAAACCGGCATTGCGTACCTCTCGTAGTTGTTTGCGAAACGTCATGCCGTATTTTTTAAAATGTGTTGGGTAAAACGAAAGGCGCCCATCCGGTTTCAAAACTCGATGTACTTCTTCCAATGTTCGCGCTCTCTGTTCCGGCTCGGGAGCATAACCCCTATGCACCACATCGTAGAGCAAAATCATATCGACTGTGCTGATTGAAAGCGGGATGGGATCTTCTTCGGACACATGCAAAAACTCAATATTGTTGAGGTCAGACTCAGCGACCTGGTTCTGAAGGTCCGTGAGGACTTCCCGATCCTTATCAAGAGCATAAACTTTGCCATCGGCACCCACGATTTGGGCAGCGGGTTTTGTATAGTTCCCATGATGGCAGCCGAAGTCAAGTACGGTTTGGTTTGCTTCAATACCAATCCTTCTCAAAAAAGACACCGCCTGCTTCTGCACCCACTGTTCGGCATCAGGTTCCATGGTTATTGTGCATCTTCAGCCGCTATTTTGAGTGAGTTACGCACGGATACCGCTCCGCAGCAGATTCGCTTCCGTACTGCGGAGCGGGTCCAGGAACCGTGCGCGTGTTCCCGCAGCCTGGCGAGTTTCCTTCGAGTCGGTCACCCCAAACTCGCCGTTTTGCGGGCGGCTCGAATATAGATCAGAATTTAAATGTCCAGGGTATCCAATCTTTCCAAAGATTCTTCGGCGATTTTCCTCTGATTTTTGAAATGGCGCCGCATTCGTTCGACGAACCCTGCGCGCTCCTCTTTCGTCTCGTAGTGTTTCAGCAAATCCCGCGTCCAGTCCATATTCGCATCAATTTCAAGAGGCACGCGTTCGCCATCATGCCGCACAGCATCTTCGGGGCAAACACCGTGGCAGATGCCGCACCGAATGCACTCTTCATTATCAATGTGAGCCGTTTCATTCGGCATGGCAATACAATCAACCGGACACTCCTCAACACATACTCCACAACCAACGCACATGTCTTCATCTACCCAAGGCATATGATTCTGACCTCAACAAAAGTAAACAGGATTCAAAAGGACACGCTATTCGGTGCTCTCAAGTTCATCGAGCAGCAATTGCCGCAGCCGATCCAGCGTGACCGGGTACGGTTCGACGGGGATTTTCATGAAATCGGAAAATCCCAGCAATAATTCAGGATCTTCCTGAATTAGTTCGTCATAATAGCCGTAAGCGTCGAGAATAATCGCTTTGCTGTTCTGAGGAAACGTTTCGTTCGCCAGCCCTGCGTCCCAGTCTTTGAAAATAAAT
>JAGXLK010000417.1 GCA_018334735.1 Planctomycetota bacterium
GAATTCACAGAACATACGCCCCCGGATTTTACGGATAATTTGAATAAACGATTGTTAAAATGAAACCGTTGTTTTTTGCAGGATATCGTTCAAAGTTCTTGCCAGCCAAAAGTCCGGGCTAAAAGACGGTGGAATACATTTGACAAAAAATTTCCAGTAACAGGCTGAAAGTTAGATCCCGGAAAAATTAAAATAAACGGATTTTTTCACAAACAGGATAACAACATTTCCCGATATGGCGTTGTCAGCCGTGAAATATGGGCCGTTTGGTGGTATTTTGTTCTTTGGCTTATTTTGAGGGTCCGCAGCCCGAACCAACTGTAACGACAAACTTAAATCCGAGGTGGCAAAATGCAGAAGAGCCGATTTCCCTTCAGGCATATTTTTCTCGCGCACCAAATCATGTTCCGCCCCAGTTTGATGCCGCGTTTACGGCGGGGAAGAATTCTTCTGGCTGTTTTTGGACTATTTGTTTTTATCCTGTTAGCGCCGCCAAATTATGCTGCTGAAACTCCAACTTCGGCCGGTCCTGTAGCTCGGTTGGACACACCAATATTCCGGATTCCATTTACGAAGAATCCGCCGACGATCGATGGGCCGATGAAAGAAGGGGAGTGGCAGGATGCCTCCGCGCTATCGGGTTTTTGGTATGATTTTGCCGCTGCAAAATTCTTGTATCTGGCACCCAAAGAGACCCAGCTTGAGGTATATGGTGCTTACGATAAGGAAAACCTCTACATTGCATACACTTCACCCGTTTACCCGCCGGGTTCGTGGTTGAAAGCGCGCGGGCGCTTCCCTGATGTCACGCATCACCCCCGTTTTGGCATTATTTGGGACGACCACATTGAACTGGAGATACGGCCTTACCACGACAATGTCAAAGGGTTTCGGCTCGGGCTTTTCAAATGGTTTGTCAATCCGACCGCCACGGTTGCCGACCTTTATTGGTCTCAGAAGGGGGGAGAGCAGGGGAAATGGCTCTCCCAGATGAAAGCCCAGTGTAACGTAACGCCGGACCGCTGGACTCTGGAGATGGCGATCCCCCTCGAGCGACTTGTCCACGGGGCTTACGCGGGGCAGGAAAAGGATGGCGAAAAGTATGTCAAGCTTCCCCCCCCACCCGGAACCGCCTACCGGGTCTGGTTTACCCGCGGGATCGGGGGTAATGGTGGATTCTATAATGCTTTTGACAACCACGTCTGGAACACGACGAAAACGAAGATGATTCTGGATCCCGATTGCGTCAGTTTCCAGATCAACGAGCTCGGGCCGATTATGGAAGACATTATTGATGTCCAGATGACTGTCAAAAACCACAGCAAGCGTTCGCAGACGCTGCGGTTGGGATTTTTCGCCGAGAGCGCAGCCGGGACGATCTATTCCAGTTACGAAAGCGGGAAATTGAGCGATGGGTTGCTGGAACTGGTCCCCGGTGAGGTCCGAGAAATCCGTCTGAAAAAGCCTTTCCCGGGAATCACCACGGTCGGCAATACCCTCTGGTTCGATGTTCGCACCGCCGGCCGGCCGGCCAAACCGGTTTTTATGACGCGGCTCATTGATTTTCATTCTCAGGATGCGGATCTTATTCCCGAGGATGGGGAAGATTTCAAATCGCGCCGGATCGACGTCATTGAAGAAGAGCTGCGTCCGCCCCGCCAGGACTTTGATTTCACGTACAACTACTCGAAATTCTCCAACCGTATCAGCGGCATTGTGGATATCGGGATTTACGGCGCCAGTAAGGAAGCAAAACGGGCCGTGGAAGCCAAACTCACGGTTCTGGATCGCACAAAGGGCGGCGAAATCGTTATCAGCAAAAAGGAACCGTTCACAGGTAATTTCGCCACTTTCCTTTTCGATATGCCAAAGTTGACCCCCGACCACACCTACACGGTCTCCGTCCTGCTTTTCGATGAGAACAAGAGAATCGTGGGAGAGGATAAATCCAACGAGTTCACACCGGGAAACGATTTCAAGCACGCGGAGAAAATGAAAGAAAAAGGGAAAAAAAGTGTCGATATCGTCCCGGTGGAAGAATGGAAACACAACAAAATCGGGCTCGACGACGTTGTCTGGGAACCGTTCACCGAAATGAAAGTTGGTCCCGATGGATTTGAGACGCTCAAACATCGTTTCGATCTCGCGGACTCCGGTCTGCCGCAACAAATTTATATTAAACCGAACGCGTGGGATCTGCCCCTGGAGGAACGGGGACAGGATTCTCAATTAGAGGCTGAAGAACTGCAGAAAATCGGCAGAGGCCCGCAGCTGCGTCGCGCGATGCGCCTTGTTGTCAAGGCCGGGGACGAACGCTACCCGGCCAAAGTGACCAAGAAGGCCCGGTTGGTCAAAGAGTGGAAAAGCGAACTGGAGTATGAGTCAGAGCTCCAGGCCGGTCCGCTCGATGTGAAACTGCACACCCGCTACGACTGTGACGGTTCAATGCATTGTTCGCTGACATACGGTGCGGACAGGGCGGTTCAGGTGGACGGATTTGAGCTGGTCACTGATGTGGGCGGGCCGGTTAATCTGGTGGCGAGCGGCATCTCCGGGGCCGGAATGGCCGGTTCCGATCGCTGGGAGTGCACGCTTCCGCACACAACGGGGGTGGTCTGGGATAGCGCCAATATCGAACCCCCCGACCTGTTCTACTCTCAGTTCGTCCCGTTCATCTTTTTCGGGACCGGTGACCGCGGATTTACCTGGTATGCATCGTCGGATCGCTACTGGGAACTGGATCGAGATGGCTCCTCAATGACTCTCTCGCGCAACGCGCGTGGGGAAGTTACCTGGAGGGTGAAATTCGTCAATCATACGAGCACCATCGAGGGACATCAGACGCTTCAGTTTCATGTGTTAACTCACCCCGCCAAACCAAAACCGAAAAATTACAGGAAGATTTCCTGGCTTTACCGCGGGGATACCTGGGCGCTGGGGTATCAGGTTGAACCAATCGAACTGTCCGAGGAAGTTCTGAAAGAACGGTGGCGTTTTGCGGCCAGTGCTCCGAAAGACCTCCCCTTTGAAAAGGCCGATACATGGCGGAAAGAATCCGCGCCCTGGCGGCGTTTCGGTCGTTGGCGTAACATGGGCGTGGCCCCGGGGCTGGGCTATCGGTTCGAACAACGTCTGCTGTATTATTTCGAACGACAGATTCGTGTCGGTCGACGTCACGGATACTGGTGGGATGAATACTGGCCGGGGTTCGGGCGGTCGGACAATCTGGCGGAGGGTAATTCCTACCTTCGTGACCCGGAAGATGTGCGGGAGAAAGAACTCCTCTGGCAGAGCGGTTTCACCGCCGATCACATGCGCCGTGCTCAGAAAAGACTGGCACGGGTCTCCGCCAAAAACAACGTTCCCCAGCGTCAATACCACTGGGCGAACAACGCGGCCACCCTTTACGAATCGGTTGCCTGGGACTGCCAGCTTGTCGAAGAATGTGGGGCAGGACACCGATCTTTTGCTCTCGATATCGTCACCCAGTTCCCCAGCAGTCTCTGGCGCTATGAGTCTCATCACTTCACCGGACTGGTGACCCGTGTGGTTGCCGATCATCTGCCGACCCGGGCGGGCGACGACCTGCGGCACGAGCGCCAGTATCTCGGTCGCGCGCTACTCAATGATATCGGCGTTTGCTTCGATGGGCCCCACGGCCGGTTCCGTAACGTCGAACAGGGAATTCGTTTGATCAATGAACTGACGGAATTTGGGTTTTTTGAAGGCACAGATACCGAACTGATTCCCTACTGGCGCAACGAGCATATCGTGCGGCTCGGCGAAGGCAGACGCCAGGATTCTCATCTGTCGGCGTTGAGCGATCAGCTTCCAAGGGATCACCTCTATGTCACGGCCTACCGTC
>JAGXLK010000418.1 GCA_018334735.1 Planctomycetota bacterium
AGAGGCTAATGCGAAAGGGTTTGTACTATTATGCTCTATTGATTTCCGTGGTGATGGCCTTACTGGTGTTCGGTTGTTCTCCAGCTGAGGAGCGAGAGCTGGTCTTCTTCTATGAGACCATCTGTGCTTCTTGTATTGATACGGAAGAGACGCAGCGCCTACTTACCAGAGTGATGGAGGTGCGAAGAAGAAATGAAGCGGTGTCGGGCGAGATCCACAACGTTAACAGGGAGGCCGGCAGGGATGCGCTCGAGGTGGTGGCGGCCGAATATGGTCTCCGAGTCGACTCCATCCGTCTTCCGGCACTCTTTGTCAAAGAGGGGAAAGCGTATCAGGGAAATGAACTGATTGACGCCTATCTGAGTGAGCTAGAATAAATGATAGGAAGACCTATCCCGGAGTGCAACCGGAAAACGGCAATCGAGGGCGAGATTTCGCGAAAGCGCAGCACCGACCGCCGTTCACAGGTTCATAACGGCGCCGTCGGCGGCTATTTGATTGGGGAAACACGCCAATAACGGCGAACCCGTGCGGTTTTCGGTTGGTTTGTGCCGGGAAACGGACACACGTATCCCGAAGGGCGTAACGGAGGAACTTGTCAGTTGAGGCGATCAGGGTCGAATCCCGGTGGGGAACGCCCCATCTTGATCAAGTGACGAAGGATCCGCTTGAGCTCGTCGGGATCCTCGATGACCGCGATGACCTTCATCTCGGCGCCGCACTTCGGGCAGACAAACGGATCAACCTCATAGACCTTTGCGAGAAGTCGGGCCCAGGCACGCTTACGCGCATCGCCGGTGACTTCTTCCTCTCCATCCGGCAACGGTTCGTAGCCAAGGTCATCTGCGGCGGCACCGCGTCGATGGGCGGTCTTCCACCCCTGGGGCGCCCGCTCCGCAACCCATGGCATCTCGTGCCAGCGCCCTTTCGTACGGGAAGCATAGAGGCCGTAGCGCCGGATGAGTTGTAGCCCCTTTGGGGGTATGTGCTGAGTGAGCTCGGCGAGGAAGTCTAAGGCATCGAACAGGTGGACGTTCTGCTTGAAATACTCCGAGTATTTGGTGTGAAACAGAACCTTCCCTTTGAACGGCTCGTAGCGGATCTTCTTCAGCGAGATGGGCGGCCGCGCGATGTATTCAGCCAGACTCTCCTGGGAGGACTCGTCGAGTATGCGAACGCTGTTGTCGATACTGAAGCCGGAATGCTTCCAGCACAGGAGGTTCCGGGCGAAGTCTTCGTTTAGGAGTTCGCGCTCTACCAGGAGCTTGATCACTCGACGACGGAAGATCTCGACCATCGACTGGAGCCCCGAGAACGGGATGAAAAAGAACGTACCTTCATCATCAAACCCGCCCTCCAGAACGATGGCGTGGAAGTGGGGGTTCCAGCGGAGCATGTCTCCAAAGGTCTGGTGCGCGATGACCATGCCCGTAAGCAGCGGTCTGCCCGCGGCCTCGTGGTAGAAATCACGGAGGATGTCGTAGATTAAGCGAGACACCTCGGCGAACAAGCGCCGATCGTGGCGAAAGAACGGGCGTAGCGCTTTGGGGACCGTGAACACGAATTGTCGATGCGGTAGGCGCAGGAGAACCTCATTGGTGAGATGCTCGGCGAAAAGGATCGTTCTTTTTCTACTGCAGGATGGACACAGGTAGAACCCTTTGCACGAAAACGGCCGGAAGTAGTCGTGGCCGCACTCCGGGTTGGTACAGCAGATGCGCGCGACCCCCTGGAGATAGTCGCCACAGGTAGAAAATCGCTCGCCGAGCTGCTGGATACGCTCAAGGCGATACATACCGTAGGTGGGGGCGTATTTCTCGTCATATTGCTCGCAAAAGTCGGCGAAGTGGCGTTCGAAGATAGTATGGAGCGCGTTGCGACCGCGGGGAACGTACCGGTTCGCCGGCATAGTTGCGGCAGAGACTACCGTGCTCACATAAACCTATACGGGCAAAACGGGCTCCCTGCTTCAGATAGAAGGCCTACTCATCGAGCGCGACATAACACATATGAGGCCTCCCCCGGTCAAGAGAGCAAACGGAAGCAGCCCCGGTTTTCTTACGGGGTTTCGTCGGCGGGACACGAGTTCTCGTGGCACGTAGAACGGTCCGGCTTTTGTTCATCGATGGAGAGAGGAAGGTCCGCTCTCAAACACATATCGAGGGTCATCACGAAGGTGCCCTAGAACATCATCCAGCCCGGTTTGTCGCCCGATTCAAAAAGGGACCTGATCGTAAAAGATCGGTCAGTTACTGTGGCGGATCGACACGGGGCGGACCAAGGACCACGCACGAAGCGTGAACTCGTCTATGTAAAAAAGGGAGCACGGCGAAGGACCAATCATGGCCATGGGACCAGGGTCACAATGGTGTGGTGTGCCGGTTTGGCAGTCGCGTTGCGCTGCAGTGGATAAACACGCCAGAAGCACCTTGACCGAACGGCCCAGTTATGTGGGGGGCCCTCGCGCCGCCTCCCGGAATCAACTCAGCGATTCGAAGAATCGCGTTTGATCAAACGCCGTCCTCCTTTTGAGAATGGTATATGCGGTGCGACCGAGTCTTTGCGCGATGATTGAGGGCGATTTTGCTTTGCCGTACTTGCTGACGAGTTTCTCGTGCCACGCTCGTGCCGGTTCGCAGTTCCGCAGGAACAGACACGCCGCCTCACCGAATGCCCATCTCAAATGAGCATTCCCGATTTTGTTATTTCGTCCATTGACGCGTTTACCCGCCGATTCGTGAGCGCATTTTACCAGTCGGGCGTAGGAGATGAAGTTGCCCACCCGCGGGAACCGATTTATATCACCGATCTCATAGACGATGGTAAGAGCCAACGTGATTCCGACACCGGGGATGGTGCGAAGCAATGGAACTGAAGTCGGATCATGGTGTCGCGCTTGTCTGGTGACGTGTAGTTCAATCGAATGGATTTGCCGGTGCAATACGTCCAGAAGCTGCGAATCTACATCGATACTAGCGGCGACCATCGGGTCGTCGAACCGTTCATATAGATCGTTTCGATTGCACGCGCGATTGATTCGCTTCTCAAATGCGGGCATGTTGTATTGATGACGGGTATTCTGGATATGCCCGAGCAGTTCAGCGTGTTTGCGGACCAGGTACATCCGACGACGAAGAAGGTCACGCGTCGACCTCATCTCCGTCGGATAGGAATACGCTTCGGGGAGCATGCCGCTGCGAAGAAGCTGGGCGATCTTCTCACTGTCGATCCGATCGTTCTTCACCTTCCCGCCATGAATCGCTTTCATGTAGAGTGCGTGACCCAGGACGAAGGTGACCCCCAGGCGAGCGCACAGATCAGCGATCCAGTACCACACGAAAACGCACTCTACGGCGACGGCGAGATCCTCCCGGTACGGCTCGATCACCCGGGCGAATGATTCCGGATTGGTCCGCAGGTTCTGGTGAACCAGGACCGATCCTGTCGCATCGGTGATGCAGACATACATCATTGATGTATGGAGGTCGATCCCACAATAATGTTTGTGGCGACGTGAATAGAAGCGCATCTTTGCCTCCTCTTCAGAATGGAAGTTTGTTCAACGGTAGGATAACCTGCCGCACCTCCGTGAAGGGGAGGCCTCAATGAGTATCATGGCGCATTCACCAGACGCCTTCTCGTCGCTACGCTCCTGCGAGGGTGCAGGTGATGCGCGTCGTTATGCACGCTTTCAGCGTCGACGCAACACGGCTGGCAAGATCCGGCTCTGCATCAAGCAACAGGGCGATAAGAGGCGCTCGCAGATAGCGGCTTCCAGATCGGTGACTGGAAGTCCGTGATGATGGCAACAACCCTAGCCTCAACCGGTAGTTCTCGTACCATTCACAGCGTTTCGTGATAAG
>JAGXLK010000419.1 GCA_018334735.1 Planctomycetota bacterium
TATTTCGACTGAAAAGCAAAACACAATTTCAACTCGTCGTCATCGAAATACCGGTCCAGGTTTTGGAAAATCGTTTTTCCCAGTGACATCCGTGGCAACGCCTTCAGAAACATCGGCCTCAAGTACCCCAGCAGGCTTCCGTACTCTTTCTGTAAGCACGGTAGCAGGCGCTCGAAACGCTTGCCCTCTTTCTCCATGAACAAATCAACACCTTCTGCATTGCCGGGAAAAAGACGCTCGACTTCTTTTCTTGTCCTTTCCGGGTCCGCAGCCGGGAACAGCTCTTTCTCCCCCATTTTCAGCCGGTAAAGCGGATCCAACCTGACAAAATCGAGGTAATCTTCCACATCTCGGCCAGTTTCCCCGAACATCTCTTCGAGGATAAACTTCATCATTAGAAAGGTCGGCCCCGTGTCGAAGGTATACTCCCCGAGTTCCAGGGGAGCATTCCGACCACCAACCCTGTCTCTTCGCTCGAAAACGGTCACATCGCCCCCCCGGTGCGCAAGAATCATGGCACTGGTGAGTCCACCGGGCCCGGCTCCCACGATACCAACACGATTTTCGCTCATCGAATGATGTCCTTTTACTGATTATTATCCGGATTCAGAGACAATTCGGTCGCGCACCTGTTGTCCGGAAAGCACAGCCATCGGCATACCGCCTCCGGGGTTAACGCTCCCGCCGACGAAATACAGGTTTTCGTATTTTTTGCTCTTCTTTGGCGCTTTAAACCCCCCGTTTTTCTTTTTATCGGACAACACGCCATAAATCGCTCCTTTGTTTGAATAGTAGTGCCGCTGTATATCCTGAGGCACCCAACGATCCTCCAAAATGATGTGCTCGCGCAAATCCTCCACGCCCATCCGTTCCAATTTATCGAGAACTCGCTCCCTCAGCGCCGCGTATTGCTCGTCGGTAAAAGGCTCCTCCTGCAGATACGGTATATGAGGCAAAACCTTGATATTTTCGCACCCTTCGGGGGCCTGCGTCGAATCAGTTCGTGCCGCCGCAACCACATAAAGGGTCGGATCCTGAGGGAGAACGTGGCGGCGGAAAACGTCTTCAAAGTGTTTTTTCGGGTCGCCGGAGAAAAAGAAATTATGGTGAGCGAGGTGCGGATATTCCCGGTCGACTCCCAGGTGCAAAACCAGCCCCGAACACGCGGGTTCAAACTTGTCCAGTTTCCGCATGAAGGTCTCTGATTCGCCCAAAAGATTCTCGTACGCCGGGATGACTTCCATGTTGCTCACAAACCAGTCTCCCCTGACCTGCTCGCCGCTTGCCAGTTCAGCTCGAACGACCCGATCATTTTCCACGTTAAGAGAAACCACTTCCTCCCCGAGATGTAAATTTACGCCAACTTCTTCCGCCAGTTTTTTCAACGCCCCAGCCAGCTCATACATCCCCCCATCAACGTAAAGCAATCCGTATTCGGCCTGAGCGTGGGGCAACAGATTAAGGATCGCAGGGGCATCATAGGGCGAAGATCCGACGTATTTTATGAAAAAATTCAGGATGTGGTGGAGATAATCGTTATGAACGCGTTTAGAAACTCCATCGTTCATGGTCCGGAAAAGATCGAAATCCAACAACGCCGAGAGCGGTCCGTGAAAACGCACCATCTGCCAAACAGTATCGAGGCCTTTTGCAAAATAGCTTGGTTCAATCATTTCGTACAGCTTCCGCGAGTATCCCATGAAATCCCGAAGTTCCTCGGCATCCTCATCCGTCACCACTGCATTTTGGGACAGGGTTCGTTGGACATCCGGATAGAGGTCGATCTTTGTTTTATCCTCGAAGAAACATCGCCATTGAGGAGACACCTCCCGCACAGAGATGTAATCCTCCATACGCCGCCCATGACTCTCGAATAAACGCTCAAAGTAATGAGGTAGAGTTAATATCGAGGGGCCCAGATCGAAGGAAAACCCTTCTTTTTTCAGCAGGTTGAGTTTTCCCCCAACGTGGTGGTTTTTTTCAAAGACATCGACCGCATATCCATCCGCCGCCAGTGAGATTGCCGCCGAAATTCCTCCCAGGCCCGCGCCGACAACAATGATCTGCTTGCCATTCATGATTTCACGCTTTTCCTCTCATCAGGCGCGGTAGAAGCTTCAGTCCCCGGAACAAACGTTTCATCCAGCTCAAATCTCCGTATCGCAGTTCCAGCAATTCGTTCACCATGTCGTTGGTGGCATCATCGTGGGGAAACCAGTTCAACTCAGAGCCTGCTCTGTTCCTACTCATCATAACGGAAACCACGTCGCAGAACGAGTGCAGTCCGGTTTTGCCGTGATATCTGCCCAGCCCGCTTTGTTTCACCCCGCCGAACGGCAAATAGGGATTACCGACGTTCGTCAGAACATTATTTACGTATACATTTCCGGTCTCCAATCGGCCAATTACACGTTCACACAGCGCCCTGTCCTGCGACCATACGCTGGCATTCAGACCGTATGGCGAATCGTTTGCGTTCCGTACAGCTTCATCCACATCCTTGAACTCTGTTGTAGCGAGCACCGGTGCAAAAGTCTCTTTACGCATGAGGTCCATCGCTGGATCAGCATCGGCCACAAGAGTGGGTATTTCGGCCACACCTTCTCGGTCCTCAGGAAGGATCAGCCGGGCGCCATTAGATAATGCATCCCGAACCTGAGATTTTGCCTGGTCTTGGGCACGCCCTGCCCGCACCCGCCCCCAATTGTCGTCTTCAATAATAGACCGCATCTCGCGACTGAGTAAATCGAGGAATTCGTCATAGACGGTGGTCTGCACGAGAAGTCTTTTGACCGAAATACAATGTTGTCCCGCATGGGCAAATGCACCATAGGCGGCTCCTCGTGCGGCTCTTTCCAGGCGGGCATCTTCAAAAACAAGCATGGGGTCGTTTCCACCGAGTTCGAGGATAACGGGGATTAAGCGGGAAGCCGCCGCGGCCATAACCTTCCGGCCGGCCTCGACACCACCGGTAAACAATATCATATCAGGCTCTTCCTCGACGAGTTGCTTCCCCAGCTCGGGTCCCCCATTTACTACCTCAACCGGCAAATCGGCTGCGCCGCATAATTCCCCGACCAGCTCTCCGGTTTCTGGCGTTTCTTCTGATGGTTTCAAAACCACTGTATTACCAGAGGCCAGAGCCATAGCCACGGGGATCAGACAAAGCTGAAACGGATTGTTCCAGGGGGCAATTACAAGCACGACCCCACGGGGTTTGTAAAGTATAAAGGAACTATTATTCCTGTAAATCATCGGTGTTGAGACCTTGGACCGGCTCATTATGTCGGGCGCTTCATTCTCCAGATAAAGCAACATCTCAAGCGTCGGGAGCAGGCTGCTGATCATAGATTCCTGATGAGTTTTCCCCGTCTCGGCAGATGTGACTTCCGCAATTTCCTCCCGCCTCGCCACAATCTCCCGCCGCAGCCGACCGATTCGCTCTACTCTCGCCCGCGTGGGGAGTTTTTGCCAGTTTACCGCGGAGGCTCGGCCGCGCGCGAAAACCTCCCTGGCTACCCCGGCAACTTCTCTTGAATCAATCTGGTAAGAGTTGTCATTTGTCATACTTCACCTCAAAAGGGTCAGACTCACGAGTCGTATTACGCGAACGAATATTTCTGCATGCTTTTCATACCAAACGGCTTCAGCGCAATTGACAGACAGGATGGACGTTCGGCCCGGCGGCAGAGTTACATCTTCATGAGATTCTATGAAAAGCGACAAGAAAAATCACTTCTCGGTGGAAGGAGCCGATTGCTGCGGCGCCCACTGAAATTTACTAATCTCACCGGGGGGCACAGCCCGTACTGTACCGTCCCTGAACAACACCATAATCCCATCCGGGTGCCGCGCCT
>JAGXLK010000420.1 GCA_018334735.1 Planctomycetota bacterium
GCGACCTCGGGTTGTTTGACCACCTCAACTCCCATAATTTTCGTCTGCGCATCAGCATACCGAACACGATACCGGAAACTTTTCTGAAGGTCGGTGGCGGAATGGAGGAATAGTGTGCGATGCACACGACTCATTTCTACTTTCTGCGCTTTCCCATAGCGAAAAACCCCCTCGTCGATATTTTGCGTGGCAATGAAACACCGGCGGCTGGAACCACCAAGTCTTTCAAGAAGCCATTTGACCGGAGCGGGCATCTTCCCATGGCTTTCGGCCTGGATGACAAGTTCGCCTCCCCTGCCCAGCACTGCATTTTCGGGAGAGACCGAAAGTTTCACAAAACTGGCTTTGGGCAGATCGCGCCACGGCACGAGGAAACGCTTCCCCATAAGACCGAACTGGTAGCTTCGGGGAAGAAACAACAGCGCATAGACAAGCGCGAGCAGTAAGCAGCCTCGAAAGAGATAACGCGTAAGCCCATCGGTTACGAGTGAAGCAGGAGCCAGTCCGCCGCTGTGGGCTATCGCAGAATTCGTCAAATCTTCCAGCAGTTTCTCGCCGACCTCATCCTGCACAGATTCATCTGTGTGCCGAAGAATGTCCTCCAGCGAAACGAACCTTTCCTCCACTTCTCGCGGTAGTTTGCTTTCCAGCTCATAGGCAATTTCCCGTGGGCTGGGACAGTGCATGAAAAAGCGGATCAGCAACGCCAAACCCAAAATTCCGCTCGCCGCAAAAGTCCCACCACAAATTGCCAGACGGGCACTTCGTGACAGGAAGACGAATCGGTCGATGTGCATTGCCACCAGAGCCAGAATTCCGAACAGCAGGGCAGTTATCATAAGCACACGGGCCAGGGCAAACAGGCGTTTACGGCGATAATATTGCTGTAATTGCTGCCCCACCGATTCAGGAAGATGGTCAACTCGAAATCTCATTCAAAACCCTCTTTAGACAAGACCAACAAATTTCCGCCAGACCCACTCAACAGTCATAAGCAGTCCGGCAAATAACAAGATCAGCCAGAAATCCCATAATTGCCAGATACGTTCTTCCGTTTGCACTCTTTCTTTGGGTTTAATACTGGCCAAAAAATGTTTGAATTCAACAAAGGGGCGGGAGAAGCCACCCGTTTCAACAGCTAACTTCTCCATGAACTGTTTATTAATCGAAAGGTAGGCCAGCTCATCGTATTGTTCAGTAACAACTACACTCGGGCTATTCACCTTCGGGATTTTCTGAAGTCGGAAAACTAAATTCCGAGGCGGTACTCTGTCAAAAACCGCTCTTTTGATGGGGGGATCGGACGACCATTTTTCAGCCGGGGCCCGCGCGACAATTTCTTCTCCCGCCATCGCTTCCACTTGCGCCTCTTTCGGGGCGTTCCACACCCATACTTGCATCCCGTCACGTTGAAGGGCGCTCCGCTGATCCAGGAAAATACTGGCCGATTCTTCGCTTAAAGACGGGCCACCTTCGATCGCCCAGCTCACAAGTCCAACATATAGCCGCGTGTGAGCGCCCAGGATAGTCGGGTTGAAAGCCTTCCAGAGATTCTCGTTTCCGACCAGGAACACTTTACCTGTCCCGGCCACGCGCGTTGCAATAACGGGAGCGCCCGAGTCGGAGAGCTGGACCAGTGCAAAAGCATTAGTGGACAAAAATTTCTTTGGTGTCCCTTTGAATCGTGTCAGTTCAGCGGCGAGTTCACGCGCCGTGGGATGGTAAATTCCCGATCGACCGACCCTCAGTTTCGTCGGGGAACTCCAATCCCAGCTCCCCACCTGCTCAGGCATAGCCTTACTGGCCACAGGGAGCAACTCCTCTTCCAGATCCCCGGGGATCACACCCGAACCCGGTTTCTCTCCGTGAACATCCGAGCTCATCAGACAAATCGTGCCACCGTCTTCGACCACGTATTTATGCAAAGCCTGCCATTCCTTTTTGTTCAGAATACCTTTGGCTTTCTCCCCCAGAACAACAAGGTCGTACATCCCGAGGGTGGCTTTATCCTCGGGCCAGGTTCCTTTTTCCACGCCCCGCCGCACCTTTCCGCCTTTTTGAACGACAGCAATAATGGAATTCAGTTCCACATAATCGAGTCGCCGGAAAATATTAAGCGCAAATCGCGTTTCCCATCTCGGCTTCCAATCCAGAAACAGGACCCTTATTTTTTCAGAACGCACATGCAAGGCAAAATCCACCGTGTTATTCTGGATGGGGAACGACTCTTCTGCAGCCCCCTCGATTTCCACGGTGTAGCGAAATACGCCCTCTTCGGACGGGGTAAACGACAGTTCTACGGTTTTCACCGGTTCAGGTCCCAACATGATCTGTCGAGTACAAACCGTTTGCTGTCTCCGGAGAATTCGAAATTCCACTTTTTGAGGTTTTTTCAGTGAAGTCTTAACACGCACCTTGATACGAGTCTCGACATCTGTCACCGCGAAAGGGGGAGAAATGACTTCGAGCAATGCAATGTCAAAAGGTTCCCGGGTACTGCCGACCGTTCCGCAAAATACCGGCACATTTCTCCGGGAGTAATTTTGAACCACACTCTCGATTGAACCCGTTGCCAGTTGCCGACCGTCCGAGAACAAAATCACACCCGAAAGCGGGAACTCACTATCTTCCGCCGTCAGAGCTTGAAGAGGGCCAAGGATATCGGTGCGTCCCCGCCGGATTTCAAGTTTTTCCAGATCAAAAGAATCGCCATCGCCCTTTTCATTTTTGATAAGGGGTATAATTTCAAGCCCCTGATCGGGTACAAATTCCGCGGCAGTTTCGGGTAATTCCGCGAGCGTTTCTGTCAGCATAGATATCCGTTTCTTGCTCCGGATGGCTTTGATACGCTTTTCGAGTAATTCCTGGCCTTCCGCCAGTCGCTTCCGATCTGTTTCCTGCTGAGTCTTCAGAAGAAGGTCGATCACTTTCCCAGCCGACGAATAGTAGGATTCAAAAGCCGAGGCTCCTGGATGTTGGCCACCGCTGAAAAACTTTGAAAGACCTTCGCGCAGATTGGCAAGCTGCCTCGGAAGTTCACTATCGGATTGCACAGTGGCGGCCGATATCAACTTTTCGGACTCCCGAAGTGGCTTGCGCACTTTCCCTTTCACCGTCTCTGCGTGTTGCCAGAACACATCCCGGTTCCTGTCGTTTTCGGCGGAATATCTCTCGAACTTTTTAAGTCTTATGACTGCATCCTCAACATAGGCAGCTCCCTGGTGAAATACCGCCCCCCGGTCCCCCACTCCGCCAGTTTTCCGGGCAAGATAAAGGGCCTCGGATGGACTCATCGAGTTATCCGCCGTGGACATGCTTTCAGAATTATCCACTGCGACCAGAATTCTCCCGGGATATCTCAGCACACGTCTGTGAACAAGATTGGGCCGCAGGATAAGCACAAGAAGTCCGGCCAGCAGAAGCCCCCGCATCCCTAACAGAGCCATTGCGGTCCCGCGGCCAAGACCTTCTATTTGGCGTTTGTAAAGATACCATCCCAGGACAAGCAAACCAGGCAGCAGTACTAAAAGCCACCAGGGCGAGAGAGGCCCGGTGAATCGCAAGACGATCCTCGTTGTTTCTCTGGCTTGCACTCTATAGCCTCACACAAATCTTCGTTCCACGAACATTTCAGCGACAAGCAACAGCAACAAAGCGGCCACAACCCAGTGATGCCACTCTGCACCACGGCTTTTTTCTTTCAAAATTTCTTCCAGCTCCGTCCATCCCTTAACTTCCGTCACATCCTCTGAATTTCTTAATGCGGAACGCAGTTGCTGGTTCATTGGGCGCAGATCCGAATCATTTCGGGCTCCCTGCACTCCGTACCAAACCCGTGAAGTTCCGCCTTGCCGC
>JAGXLK010000421.1 GCA_018334735.1 Planctomycetota bacterium
GGCATGAGCGGGGGATGTATGCGCAAGACCCATGAACGGCTCGTGGCCACCGGCATGCCCCCCGATGTGGGGGGCTGCAAGACGAACTGGCAGGACCGGGATCTCGAAAGCTGGCACCGCTACTGGGGCACGACAGGTCCAGTCGGCCTGGATTTCAGCCTGGCCTGGGGGCAAGAGGGATTCAGGACAACCGAGCGGCGTGAGGGCGAATACCTTGTTATCGAATCGGAGAATGGCTCGGTTACCCGACAGCTGGTCGACAATGCCGATACGTACAGCATGCCCGAATACCGCGTCTATCCTGTGCGGGATCGAGCTTCCTGGGAGTTCTACCGCCAACGGACGGCACCGCGGTCATTCATGACCGAAGATCAGATGGAGGAGAACTGCCGGCGTTTCGACAAGCGGGACCGACCGCGGGTCATAAGCACCGGCAGCACATTCGGTCGCGTGCGCTCGCTGATGGGCACCGAGGCGGCGAGTCTGGCGCTTTACGATGATCCGGGGTTGGTCCACGAAATTATCAATTCGTTCCGAGAATACAACCGCCGGTACGTCTTTCCCCTGATCGAACGTCTTCGCCCGGAAGTGGTCGCATGCTGGGAGGATATCGGTTACAAAACGAGCATGCTGATTAACCCGCACCAGTTCCGCGAGTTCTGCGCGCCGCTATATCGCGAGGTGGCCGAATGCGCGCAGGCGAGCGGCGTGACGGTGCTGACGGTCGATTCCGATGGATGTGCCATGGAGCTGGTTCCTCTGCTGGTAGAATGTGGGTTCAATTCGCTGTATCCGTTCGAGGCAAAGGCCAATAATGACCTGTTTGCTCTCCGGGAACGATTTCCGGAACTGGTGGCGTTCGGTTGGCTGGAAAAGGAGGTAATCAACGAGGGCAACGAGGACCAGATCGAGCCGGAAATCCGCTCCAAGGTCCCACCCCTCCTGAAAACGGGCCGCTATTTTCCCAACGGCGACCATGGCATCCAGCCCCCCGCTACCTTCAAGGGGCTTCGACGGTTCATGACCGTTCTACACCAGGTCTGTAACAATCCGGAGGGACAATTCCCGCGAGCCTGACCCGACGTGAGCGAGGATGCGTTCAAAAATCGGGCGGATGGCGGCGATCAGGCCTGATTGCCTTCGGTTCCGTTTCGACGATGGCTTCTCAGGTATCCTTCGACATGGGCGATAAGATCGGAGGCAAAATGTTTGAAAGTCAATTCCTGGTGAGGTTCCCTGTAGTTTCCCTGCAAGCCTTCCTCTCGTTTCGAGAGTAGAAAACATGCCCCGGCTACAACCGCTTTCTCAGGAGTCGCTCACACAGAATCTGGTACCTGTCCGCATACGAAGCATCCTTGAATACTTCGGCTACTTCAAAGTGAGGTTCCTGCACAGATACCGGGCGCATGGAGTTTTCGTCCTCCTCCAACAAGAAAAGATATCCCAACCAGGGCTTTCTGACGCTGGGAAGAACCTCCTCGCGGAAAGCATCTAACAAATCAGTTGCATTGCCCAGAGCTTCCTCGGTCCGGTTGTTGAAGTTGTTTCCATAGCTCGGCCCGGCCTGGGATTTGAACTCGATAGAAGCCAGCAGATCTTTATTTGCCACAACCAGTAGGTCCCATCCTTTGGTCGGTCGATAGAAACCTGGCACCTCGTTGTGTCCCCGGCCGTACTGAATCCAGCTTTCTGGAACCCCAATGTCCTTCAGCAAATCCACCAGGACTCTGGCAAATCCGTCCAGATGGCTTCCACCAGTAACCGCTCTTCGGAATCCTCGATCCTGATCTCTTGGTGTGCCCTGCCGCTCGCCCTGTTTCTCGCGTGTTCGCCAGTAGTGTTGCACTGCTTTGCTCACGGACTCATCCAGCTGGCTGAACAAATCTGTCACGCGTAGGCTCCTCTTGTCTCTTCTATCTCGACCTTACTGTGACTGAATAAGCTGTTATTGGCATCTTCGAGCCGGAGGCGTGCTTTGTCATAATAGACCGGATCAATCTCAATCCCCACCGAGTTTCTTCCCCATCTGGACGCGGCACAGTTGGTTGTCCCGGTTCCCATGAAAGGATCAAGCACTGTATCACCAACAAACGAGAACATTCTGATGAGACGTTCCGCCAGTTCCAGAGGAAACGGTGCCGGGTGATTGGCCGTGGACTCACCCCGGATATCGGTCCAGACCTGGCGAAACCACTTTTGAAAATTACTCGCTTCAATCACCGAAAGAATACGTGCGGGAATGGAAGGACTGCGGTAGCTTCCCGGTTTGCGTTGCATGAGGATAAACTCCACGTCGTTTTTCAGCACAGCACCCGGCTCGTACGGTTTGCCGAGGAACCTACCGCCCCCACCTGATTCTGTGGTTGCATTGCTGATCTTGTACCAGTAAATTCCGGAAAGATTATCGAATCCTATTGCTCGACAATGGTCCTGAATAGACGCATGAAGAGGCATAACGCGATGCCGACCGTGCTTGCGACGGCTCAGGCAGACATCACCCACCACAATACAAACCCGTCCGCCGGGTTGAGAACTCTCCAGCACTCTTCCCATACCCTGTCAAGCTGGTTCAAAAAATCCTCATAGTCGTCTATATGGCCCAACTGGCCTTCCTGGCTTCTGTACTCTTTGAGATTCCAGTAAGGGGGCGAGGTCACAACGAGAGCTACACTTTCGGAATCAACGTCAGAAAACCGGCGGCTGTCCCCCTGAATTAGATGGTGATGTGTGGGGATATCCCGAGCCGCTCTTTCAATGGCCGCTGCCGCTTCCGCGTCACGAGCAAGGGCAGGGATATCCGTCTGGGGATTATCTAAATCTCGCAGACGGTCCGGGACGTACGCGGACAGATCAGTCTCCATACCGAATCCCATCAAAACGTGAATATTTTCATTGCCTGTTGTGCCGTCAATTTGATTTTACCCTGAGGATATAATAGCAGCTTCGTCCGCAAACTGTCCACTGGATGCCGGCAATTTCTGATCCTGTATTTCGTCCGCTGACGTCTGAGAGTGAGTAGGCCGGGCGAGGATGCGTTCAAAAATGGGGCGGATGCGGGACATCAGACCCAAACGGATGATGTGTTTCCAGAGCCAGTCGCTCTTCTTCCAGCCAACGTTGTAGGCGAGCCGTTTGAGCGCGCCCGGTTGACCCAGCGAACGCTTGAGAATCGAACCGTAACGGTAGAACTCCCGATACGCCCGATGGTAGCCGGATTCCAGTTCCCACGGCGACATACCCGCGGGACGAAAGACGGCATGACGGGTGTCATACAGTTCCCAGTCGGTCGTCAGGAGCCGTCCGGCGTTCTGCATCCGCGCAAATGTCGCCGTGCCCGGGTAGGGGGTCAGGATATGGAAAGTGCCGGTCTCGATGTCGTTCTCGATGGCGAAATCGAGCGTCCGGTCGAAAACATCCGGCCCGTCACCGTCGAACCCGAATACGAAACTCCCGTTGATCATCAGCCCGGCGTCGTGGAACCTTTGCACGGCCTGCGCGTAGTCTGAGAAAGCGTTGACGTTTTTGGCCTGGGCTTCCATGTTGGCTCGGGACAGGGACTCAAATCCCACGAAGACGCTCCGGCAGCCCGCTTCGTAGGCTTCTTTCAGATACTCAGGGTCCCGCGCTATGTCGAGCGAGCCGGCGGCCTGCCAGACCATCCCGCTGTGGCGGAGCAGGGGGAAGATTCTGCGGGCCTTTTGTCGACATGACAGGAAATTGTCATCGAGAATGAAAACGAAGCCGCCTGTCATGCTTACCAGTTCCCGTTTCAGCATCTCGAGCGGTCTGTGCTCGTAAAAATGTTCGCCCCAGAAACTCGTCTTGTAGCAAAAATCGCAGGAATTCCTCT
>JAGXLK010000422.1 GCA_018334735.1 Planctomycetota bacterium
TTTTGTCTTTCGATCCAGTCTCGCGGGAGACCATTTTTGTCTCGTTTGTAGAAGAGAGGGACCACGGTAGCTTCCAATGACTCGTAGAGTCGTTTGCTATCGAGGCGATCCTGTTCGTCAGGTACAGAATGTTCTGTGCCTTCCCCTATGGCAAATCCATTCTGGCCATCGTAAGCTGAGGCCCACCAACCGGCCAGAATAGAGAGGTTTAAGCCGCCGTTTAGGACAACTTTTTGTCCGCTTGTCCCACATGCTTCGAGCGGACGGCGAGGGGTATTCAGCCAGACATCGACCCCCTGCACAAGGTGCCGACAAACGTTGATATCGTAGTCTTCGAGGAAAAGGATTCGCCCTTTAAATCGGGGATCTTCTGAGGTCTGGATTACTTTTTGTATAACTCGTTTGCCGGGATCGTCCGCCGGGTGCGCTTTGCCAGCGTAAATAATCTGCACGGGGTTATCCTCATCGTTGATAATGGCGTTGAGTCGGTCGAGATCTTCCAGCAAAAGTTCGGCCCGTTTATAAGTGGTAAAACGCCGGGCAAAGCCAATAGTAAGATTCTCGGGTTCGAGACGGATGTCCGCATGATCAAGGAGGCGAGAAGCGTGTTTTTGCTGGCAGCACTGCCGACAGGCACAGCGGTGGATGTAGTGCATTAAATGGGCTTTTTGACTTCGATGTAAATCCCATAGTTCTTCGTCATCTATACGGTCTACATCAGCCCACGTTTCGGGATAACAGAGATGTTTCTCCCAATTTTGCCCCAGATATTGCGTGTAGAGTTGCGCCATTGGAACTGAGATCCAGGAACGAACATGTACACCGTTTGTAATGTGTTCGATAGGAACCCGCTTTTGGGGTTTTGCTGGCCAGAGGTGGTTCCACATCGCGCGAGCGACGCGCCCGTGTTGAGCGGAGACCGCATTGACGCGATGGGACATTCGCATCCCGAGCGTTGTCATGCAGAGCGGCTCGCCATCGTCCTGAGGATTGGATCGACCCAACGCAAGGAATTCATTCGGGGAAAGTCCCAGTTTGCGTCGTAGCGGCCGAACAGTGCGTTCGACAAGCTCGGGTGGAAATCTGTCATGACCGGCTTCCACGGGAGTATGAGTAGTGAAGACCGACGCAGCCGATGCTCTTTCACGGACATCCCTGAAACTCCGTTTTTCGCGTTCCATCATACTCCGCGCAAGTTCCAATGCTGCGAAAGCACTGTGACCTTCGTTGAGGTGGAGAACGCCGGGTTGAATGCCCAGGGTTTTAAGGGCCCTCAATCCGCCGACTCCGAGGACGAGTTCTTGCCGGATGCGTGTATCGGTGTTTCCCCCGTAGAGAGTGACTGTCAGATCGCGATCATCCCGATTGTTATCTTGCACGTCGGTATCCAGAAGAAGCAGGCGATTGCGACCGACCCGGGCAGACCAAATGGCAATATGGATTCGGGAATCGCCTGTTTCCACTGCGACCTGCAGAGGTTTACCGTCCTTGTCTTTTTCGCGGTCCAGAGGCAGATTAGAGACATCGGCTTCCGGATATTTTTCCTGTTGCCAGCCAGTTTCGCCCAGGGCTTGGCGGAAATAACCCCGGGCGTAAAACAAACCAACGCCGACAATGGGGATGCCCAGATCGGAGGCGCTTTTTAGATGGTCGCCTGCCAGAACGCCGAGGCCACCGGAATACAATGGAAGCGATTCGTGAATGCCAAACTCAGCGCTGAAATAAGCCACGGGGCGGGCCCGCAGGGCGCCGGCATGGTAGGCCCCCCACGTTTGAGATTGTTCCAGGTATTCCCGTAAGAGATGGAAAGCGTGATTGATACGAGCTTCGAGGGCCAGTTCGCTCGCTTTTTCCTCCAACCTCTCAGGGGAAAAACGCGTAAGAAACGCGATGGGATTGTGATTAACTTCCCGCCAGAGAACCGGATCAATATCCCGAAAAACATCGATAATTTCCGGTTCCCAGGTCCAGAAAAGGTTCCTGGAAAGTTTACGCAATTCTGCGGCGGTATCCACAGCCCATTTCCTTCAATCCGGTGTAGTGTTTAAAAATCGAATTTAGCCCCGTTTAGTTACGCGAGTATAGCAAAGCAAGCTTTTGCTCACAAGATCAAGTCATCTATCTTACAGTGTTGCCCTTGATATGCGAGGGGCCGCAGCCTACACTCTTATGCGAAAGCGAGCTTCGATACAGGAGTTGTTCAAATAGGGGAAGCGTTTGTGAAATATTGCCCGAAATGCGGAGAGGTTTATCCTGATTCTGCCAGTTTTTGCAAAAGATGCGGCGCGGAACTTGAAGAAGACGGAGGTGTTTTCAGGACCGAACCGGACGAGGAAGAAGAAACAATAGCGCTCTGGCAAAGAGGTTTGATTTATTTTTTTGAACTCTTCCCTGGCCTGGCGCGTCCGACCGTTATCCTGGCTGCGGCGGCCACTTTTGTCCTGGCGGCGGTGGCCATCAGCCTGGGTTTCTTTCTATTGACCCTGCACGTCATATTTGCCTCCTTTGCCATAGGAGCCGGAGGTGTAATGCTGTATTGGACGGCTTTGAGCTGGTTGCTATATGGCTATATTTGCCTGCCCGTTGAGGCAATGTCCGAATTCGAGGGTAAACATTGGACCGTTCTTTTCCTGGCTTCGGTACTTCCGGTGACGGTTTTCTTATGGTATGCAAAAACACAATTGGGGCAGTAGGTTCTGCCGTAAAATAAGCGCGCCTTTCGTGTGAAAGACGCGCTGAAGTAATGATGCCCAAATTTTTATTCTGATTTCAGGTTGTCAAAATCGATCACGTTTCCCTGGTTCTGAAGATTCATTTCGCCGGGACGTACGATTTTGTTTGAGGATTTTTGGCGGGCCTTTTGTAATTCTTGCTGAACTTGCTGGCGCATTTCCTCAATTTTAGGCTCGGCTTCATCGGCGAATTTGTTAAATGCTTCTTCGATTGAGCTCGCTTCGATTTCGAAACTAACAGGCAGTTGTTGGACGCCGACAGGGGTTTGCATTCCGAGGGCAACCTGGCCGACAAACCGCGAATCACTTTCTTCATCAACAGGTTCCATCACTTCAATCCGTTTGACCGGGAATTTGTTATCTTTTTCGTCTTCTTTCACATATTCTTGACGTTTATAGATCATGCCATGCCTTTGTTCCAAAAAGAAGAACTTGTCCGAAAACTAAACCATCGACTTTTGCTGACCAAAGATGTGCACGTTGCTCGTTAAAAGGATTGATTTTACGAGTAAAAGAAATCCAACCACTCGCATCGATGCAAGGGGTCACTGAGTAGAGGAAGAGAGTTAAGCTACTTTGACGCCACCTAGTCTATTTTACTCTATCGGCCGAAAGATTTAAAACGTAATGCGGTTTTGTTGCGGCCGGGAAAATCTGTGCATGCATTCCGCTTGTTGCAAAGACAAGGTTTCATTCGGTATAGTGGACAATTGATTTGTGTTTCCTGTACGCACCGCTGCAAGTATTTCAAAAGGCGGCACTTATGGATTCGTCGGATGTGAAAAAATCCCACCTGGAGAACCCTCATGTGAGCATTGTTATCCCTGTGTACAACGAAGAGGGTAATATCGCGGAAGTCAGCGCTGAGGTTGTTGAGGTTTTGGGACAACAGGAGTGGAGTTACGAGCTGATCATGGTCGATGATGGCAGTACGGACGCGACTCTTGTCGAGGCGCAGAGGGTAGTGGCAGATCACGAGAGAGCGTGCGTAATCGAACTGAGGAGAAATTACGGCAAATCCGCGGCGCTGAACGCCGGTTTCGACCATGCCTGCGGCGAAGTGGTGGTTACGATGGACGGGGATGGTCAGAACGATCCCCGGGATATCCCGAAAC
>JAGXLK010000423.1 GCA_018334735.1 Planctomycetota bacterium
CCGTTCTAAATTTCCGAGGAATTTGTTTTCGTGCCAATGTGTTAAGGCCTGAAGGATGAACGAAAAACAAACAGAACAGCCTTCGGATCAGCAATCCATGGATATGCCGGATGCCGAGGATCCAGAGACGCTGCGCCGAGAGGTGGAGATTGAAACAGGGGCACTTCTTCCGAAGTGGCTGTCTGTCACAATCTGGATTGTGTTCGGGGGTTGGTCTATATTCGCGCTTTCTTGGATGGGATACTCGATTTATATACAGCGAAATACCATGCATTTCCTTAGCTTGGTGCGGGGGCCGTGGGAAGATGAGATCCCGGAGATGGACTCCGAGGTTATCGAAAAAGGCGTTAATTTTATGATGAAAAAGCCGCGGCAAAGTCTATTATACGTGATACAGGAATTGCTCCGGGAAAAACATAAGGACCCACGAATGGAACGGGCCATCGTTCTGCGGAAAGCAATTAATTGGGGGGTGGAGTCCAAACGTCGCGCTTTGTTCGAAGTCCTGTTGGAGAACATTTCCGATGAAGGCGAATTCCCACCGAATTATGAATTGAGCGATGAAAATAAAAAAATTCTCCAGCGGCTCGTGAAAGAACGTGTGCTGGGGGCGTTTCTTAAAGATGTGGATCTGGCCCATAAGCTGCTCTATGAGCCGACGAAAGAGTGGGGCTTTTCCAGGCCGCGAATGAAGCTATTCAAAAGTCTGGTGGAAAATCTGGATCTCGATGGGGACTTTGTCGAAGGTTACGAAGTGCCTGAAGAATTGAAAGATACCCTCGCGGCTGTGCAGAAAGAAAATACCGCACGTTATACGAAGAGCTACGAAGGCCAGAAGATCACAGAAGTTTTTCAATGGATCGCAAGAGGGCATAAAACGCGGCCGGAAGGTCCGGAAAAGAGGAGGATCCATGCACTCCTTTCAACATACGAAAAACACTTGTTCCGCGATTCAGAAAAAGAAGTGCTGCTGGAGCTTTCGGAGAAATGGGGTAATAGTAAGGAAACGCTGAAACGGGATATAGCTGCCAATTTTAAGCGAATACTGAATGACGAGCCTGCCGTCCTGACCCGGGAGCAAGAAAAACAGTGCGAGCAGGCCGCTCAAGAATGGGAAAACTTGTATCAAAAGGGTCGGCGACGGCTTTGCGCTCTTGAACTGAAGTTCGTGCGTTATATCGAAGAACATGAGCCGGTCCAGGGGATTATGATTCTCACAGGAGAATCCCTCGACCATCCCGAAATGTGGGATATGGTCCAGCTTCTGGATGAACCATATCCCGGTGCGCGAGAACAACTGCGTGATGCAGTGTTTCGACTGCGGAAGCATAAGTATATTTTGATCTACCTCAAGCAATTTATTCGAAAAGATTCAATCAACCCGGTGATGGCTGTGGAGACCACCCGTATGACTCAGGACGAACATGAAGCACTGTTGCGGCGCGAGAATTACCGCCGCCGTCTCGCCTGTATTGCCGTTGTGGGAAGAATCGTCAGGGATTACTGCAAACAGCCGTTCGACATAAAAGGTGTGGATTTGAACCGGGCAGAACAAAGAGAATACTTCAAGGAACGGACAGTCAGAGCTCTCGAAAGTGTTGTTGAAGACCGCCGGGTTGGAGAAGCAGCTCAAAAAGAGCTTCAGAAAATCAAAGCTGTCTGTCCAGAAATCGTCGACTGAATTCACCCGTACAAACTTCAGGCCCGTTCGAAATGAGATAAACGGGCCTTTTTCTATTGCCGAACAGACTCAGCCTTTCGCTACGTCGCCGGCAGCATTTTGTGCTTTTCGTATTGTCTTCAAACGTTCCCGTTCCTCACGCCTGCGTTTTTCTGCTGGTTTCTCGAAGACCGAAGCACGCTTTGTGCGATTGATTATTCCTTCTTTATCACAAATCTTCTTGAAACGCTTAAGCGCTTGCTGGATAGGTTCGTCTGGCTTGATGATGACTTTCGCCATTCGCTAACACTCACCTCCTGTGCATCTTTTTAGAACTGGGAAACTAGAAGTCACCCTTGCATATTATACCGAACCAAAAGCCAACGTCAAACAGTTAAGGTAACTTTGCCAGGAGATGGTACCCGCCTGCGTAAAAGGATCCACGCGGGGAAATACCATTCACGAGCGCTCAGCTTTGAGGACAGCGACTGCGTGCATGCCCCCCGCGTGGATGTTACACTGGTAGTGACAGGATTATTGCTTGAGGAGACAAACTCAATGCTTGATTTTCTGGCTGCGGTGATTGATCTCTACTCGCTGGTGTTGCTGGTTCGCGTCATATTCACATGGCTGCCACCACGCCACCGCCAGAACGAATTTTACGAATTCATGCGCAGCATCACAGAACCTGCTTTGCGGCCTATCCGTCGGGTTTTGCCAACCAGCCAGAGGATCGATTTCTCCCCGTTAGTGCTGCTATTGCTTCTTAGGCTGGTGGCAAATCTGCTCCGCGGGGCATGATAATGGTGTGAACTCCTTAAAATCCGGCATCCTCAGTGCAGAAACCAGCGCATCCCGGAATGAATCATTACCATTCCGTATTCATTGGCGGCCTCGGTGACAAGGTCATCCCGTGTGGCCCCACCGGGCTGCATCACATACTGGATATTGCTTCTGGCAGCCCGATCGATGCTATCGCGGAAGGGAAAAAAAGCATCCGAACTCATGACGGTGCCTTCGAATCCTTTCATCCAATCGGATCTTTCTTGCTCGCTGAGCGGTTTCGGTTCGGCAGTGAGATGTGAGAGCGCAGCGTCTTTTTCCGGCTCACTCAGCTTGTCCCATAACAGGTAAGAATCAACGACATTGGTTTTTCCCGGGCGGTCGGCCCCTTCATCGTATGGCAGTGCCAGCACACGTGGATGTTGCTGAAGCATCCATTTGTCGGCTTTATCACAGGCAAGTCTGGTGCAATGCACGCGGGACTGCTGTCCGGCGCCCATCCCGATGACCTGGCCCTGGTAAGCTATACAAACCGAATTCGACTGGGTATATTTCAGGGCCACTGTAGCGACAATCAAGCTCTGGGCTGCCTCTTCGGGGAGTTCAGTGTTGTCACTGACGATATTCTCAAGAAGTTCCGGCGTAACTTTCGCTTTATTGCGGGTTTGTTCGAGCGTGAAACCGAAGATATCCCGCGATTCCATATCCGGGGGTTCATAGGAAGGATCGATCTCGAGGATGACGTAGTTCCCGCCTTTTTTCTGTTTCAATATCTCGAGGGCCTCGGAATCGTATCCTGGAGCTATAATGGCGTCGGAAACTTCCCGTGCCAGCAATTTTGCCACGTCTACGTCCGCTTCGTCGCTGAGAGCGGCGCAATCTCCGAATGAACTCATGCGATCGGCCCCGCGGGCCCTTGCGTAAGCCGTTGCCAGCGGACTCAGATCGGTTTCCGGGATCATTTGTGATTTCCGGAAAGATTCCGGGAGGGAACCAGCGACAGCAGTTCCGGCGGGGCTGACATGTTTGAAGGACGCAGCGGCGGGCAGGCCGGTGGCGTCTTTCAATTCTTGCACGAGCTGCCATGCACCGAGAGCGTCCAGCATATTTATGGCCCCTGGATTCCCGTTGAGGAGGCGCAAAGGCGAGACGGGTTCGTCAACGATAACACGGGCTACCGACTGGTTCGGGTTGAAACCGTATTTCAGTGGAATTTCCATCAAAATCTCCCTTGCAGGATACCGTTTCTGAGATCGGAGCTTATTCCTACTGGAACTCCGGTGCGGAAAAGCAAAAGGGTATTCGCGGAGAAAACAAACGTCAAGCGTAAACTGTTAACCCCTTTCTGAACAATAATATCGGGGTAACGAACCCAATATTCGTTTTGTGAAAATGGCG
>JAGXLK010000424.1 GCA_018334735.1 Planctomycetota bacterium
ACCGCGGTTGGCGACGAAGGCGTTGCTAATCTGCGAAATCTGAGTGAACTTCGTGTGCTGTCGTTGTCGTACACCGAAATAAGCGACCAGGCGCTGGGTTATATATCTGAGCTAAAAAAGCTTGAGGTACTCGATTTGTGGAAGACCCGTGTGACCAACGCCGGTCTGCGCCATGTCAGGAAGCTCAAGAATTTGAAGATGTTCTCCATAAACAATACGCAGGTCGACGACGAAGGGCTTAGACATCTTTCGGCGCTTCGCAATCTAGAAATACTTGGTCTCAGCGACCCGGATGTCACCGACGAGGGGCTGAAACACCTGGAAACGCTGGATAATCTCCGCGAGCTGAGTTTGTTTGAGGCACAGGTCAGCGACGCCGGTCTCAAACATCTGGCAGAGCACAAACAGCTGCGGCAGCTCGACCTGCGTGACACAAACGTCACCGACGCCGGGCTGAAGCACCTGCACGGGCTTAAAAACCTCCGGGAACTTTGGCTCGAGCACACCCTGGTCACGCCCTCCGGGGTACGAGAGATCAAAAAGGCAATTCCAGAGCTGGAAGTAAAGCGTTAAGCTTTGAAAGGAAACAATGTTTACGTCGTCCTTCCAGCGGATTTTCGTGAAGGTAAAGACCATTCGGTAATAGCGTGGGTGAAAACTGTTGAAAAAAGAGGCGTAGAAATACAGGTTAAGAAACTGAACGTTTCTACTGAGAAGGTGGAGGGACAGGAAGAATCGTACCCGGTGGTAAAATCCAGTGAATTAAATCCCGAGGATGAGGAGCAGAAAGAGATAATAGATTACACGAAAAAAGATACTGTCAAAAAGGGGTTTACTATTGTTGATGGCCCCGGTCTTTTTGAAGTCACCCTTAAAACAAATATCGCAAGAAAAAGTGTAGGAAAGAGTACGACACAACGCGCATTTCTCTTGACCAAGCCGGTACAGGTAAATGTTATAAATATCGGCTTGGGTGTCTCTAAGGGGAGTTCTTGGCACGGGACGACAAGTCAGAGTAGCCGTCCCTGGTTTTTCTCTGGCCCGGCTTATTCACAGAATAGTAAGTTCCGTTACCTGATCGAGGGTATATCTCAAGAAAGTATCGATTCGTTACGTTTCAGAATTTTGAAGAATAACACTAAGAAATATCCGGTTGAAGAAAAACAAAACGAAATCAGCAAAACCGGGATGCTTGCTACGGTAGGGCCGGTAGGCTTCGATAACAGCTTGCCTTTCAACGGACATCTCACAAATAATCAGATAACGACGGATCAGGTCAATTACCTGGATCCCAACAACAGCCCGTTTGATGCTCGCCTGGAGATGCAAATTAAGAATGGGCCGACTTTACAACAATCGCTGTCTTTTGAAGTGAGGCCGCGGACAGTCATCTGGTATAATCCTGATCGAGGTCATCCAGGGGAGCAGGAAGAATATATCGCGTGGGGTATTGGGTTGAGGGAGACGATTCGATACGTAGAGGGTGGTGATTTGCCGACTATGAAAAACGCTACGCCCCAAGAGATTACGACCGATCTGAACAAATCTGCGGCCGTCCTGATCAAAACAGATGATTGGGGAGAGGCTTATGACTGCCTGACGGAGAGAGGACGCTTCTTCTCTCAGGCTCATGGGGGATACTATCAGGATGGGACGCGGGCCTCGTTTGGGCAGATTCAGTTGGGGACAACCATAATAAGCACAGACTATTCGTACTGGCCGGGGTTTGTACCCGGCATATTTACCAGCTCCCAAGCAGTACTTAAAGTAGGCATTTCTTATCCCATCACTTCCCTCGGACTTCGCGAGTTACACGTTGATCTGCAGCATTGCTTCAGCGATGCGAAAAGCCAGACGGGGTGGCCCTGGCCCGATGTGGATAAGAATAATAACGGCGAGATTGATGACAGTGAAGAGCCCCTTATCTCTAACGGAGCGACTGGGGATAGTGTGGCTGATAGCCTTCGAAAGAAAAGTAATTTTGGAGTAGGTTCGTCTCAGGTTCATGGCTACCCCAAAGCCATAGAATTGTGGGTAACGGCCAGATTCGACGGTGATATCGTTGAATGGGAGGGCATTTTGGCTGACCCTATTTTCGGACAGTTCAATAACTGGCTACAGGGAAAAGATGAAAGTGACATAACGATGGAAAAACTCCGAGTTAGCTATGAGTACGATTTGCAGAAAATGCGAACTGATTTGGTAAATGATGCTGACCAATGGCTTAAAGCAAAGGGAGTTGACAAGAATGATAGAGAAGGAGTGTGTGAAAGCCTTCATGTGGATATCACAAAAAAGATCATGCAATAATTTCACCTCAACATTTTTGCGCTTTACTCAGAAACAAGTTGGTAACTGGGTTGCTATACTCGTCTTCGTCCTCCTGCTCGCCGCTGTGGGTAGCATATCTGCTGGCGAGAAACGGGCCGCGGAAGAGTACCCAAAAGGATATAACACCTTCGAAAATGCCGGACTACGCATGAAGGCCGTCTGGACTGGAGGACGGATGCCAGGAGACAAAGGTCGGGTTAGTATAACTCTGACTAACGTCTCGGAAGAAAAACTTTGGATCCCGATAAACCGGGAAATGTTCCGAGTTAAGATAGGATATGGACGCAAGAATGTCGGGAAGGAGACTGAACACGGAGCTTTGCGCCAATTCCCGGGGTGCCACTACTGGAAATTCTTCAAAGAAGGTGTTCGGGTCGTGAAGCTGGATCCGGGGGAAAAACTGAGTTACAAGGACAGCAATGAACTTTCGATTGCATGTTCTCCCTACATTGCTGGTGAAGCGGAAATAATGGTGACATACACGGTGTCAGAAGAAGCAGGGAAAATCATAAAGAAAAAAACACCGCATGACATTTGGGCTGATGGTATAGTCCTATTTTTTGTCATCCGATTCAATCCCCACTCGATTCCCGAAGGGATCATCGACGCACACATAGAACGGGAAGTGAGCAATATCGATAGTGAAGCGCGAGAGAATTTATGGGGTGAAAGTGCTCCCATCTCAAAGAAGATAAAGGCTCTGGCGAGGCTGGTGGAAAAGCGGCAGAGCTACACGATTCGGCTGGTGATTTATGCTTTGAAAGAGGAGGAACTACCGCCGGCTTTACGCGAATTTGCGTATTATCAGTTGCTTGCCCCCGCTATGGAAGGAATCTGCACGGGGAGGATATTATCAGTCCTGTATGGGGCTGGGGCCGATCCTGAAACCAGCGAGAGCCTTCGCCGGGCAATCGTGTCGACTTTGCGATACGTGGGGGCCAGGGGGGAGGAATATCCGCTCATCTCGCAACGTGGCGTGCATCATTTTAGATATGATGTTACAACCGGTACTCGCAAGAAAATCCACGAAGCCCTCCAGAAGATTGCGACTGTAACTGAAGGCAAACTCCGCAAGGAGGCGAAGGCAGCTCTGGAGGCGGTGGGCAAGTATCCTCTGGAGGAACCACCGGCCGAAAAGTCCGAGGAAGAGTAATCTGTGTCCTCCAACCAATTCCTCATGCTCCGCGATACCCCGCAAGACAATCTCCGCCGATCTGCCATCAAACGTTCATTCCCATGTCATATTGTCCGTTCCACCGAGTAATTCTTTAAAACCCGCCCCCCAGCCGGTAAAATACCCCTATGCTTTCTGCCACGAGACAGGCCGGGGTTGGATTGGATATGGGCGTGGATCTTTTGCGGACCGACACCAGCTCCTCTGACGGCAGTTGCGGAACCTGCGGCTCCTCCCCGGATGCCGACTACGAGCCACCCTCCCTCGGCAGCACTCAGGCGATATCGGCTTCAGAAGCTGGAAACATTCACAAAACCATCGAGCGCACATTCA
>JAGXLK010000425.1 GCA_018334735.1 Planctomycetota bacterium
GGAGGCCGAGCACGTGGCAAAATGCTGCCGTATACCGAACGTTGTGCAAGACCCGACGGATGTCATCGGTGATGTTGATGCTGTGATTATCGCCACCGATATTGGCTCCGAACACGTTGAACGGGCCCGACCGTTTGTGGAAGCCGGCGTGCCTCTTTTTGTCGATAAACCCATGGTGGATAACGCGGAAGATCTCGCCGTTTTCAATGAATGGGTTCGGCAGGGATATCCCATACTGAGTTCCAGTTCAATGCGTTATACCAAGGAATTCGCGCCATACAGGCTCAGCACGCATAATCTGGGGAAACTCCGATACGTTACCATCACCACCGGCAAAAAATGGTCGACGTATGGCATACACGCGCTGGAGTCGATCTTCCCGATTACCGGCCCGGGTTACCTTTCGGCGCGAAACACCGGGACCTACGAACGAAACGTGGTGCATTTCAAGCACGAACGCGAAATCGATGTTGTCGTCGTGGCCAGCAAGGACATGCTTGGAAGTTTCGGTGTTCTCACGATCTGCGGCACGGACGGATTCGACCAGCTGGCAATCAAAGACGCGTTCTATTCGTTCAAGACACAACTGGAGACGTTCGTGACGTATCTGAGAACGGGAAAACGACCTTTCCCATACCAGGAGACTGAAGAACTGATGCGGATGGTCATCGCCGGCATTCAGAGCCGTGAGAAGGATGGCCGGGAGATTGAACTCACTGATGTATTGTAGAATCCAAAAAAACTTTGGCTTGAGCCGACTGCCAGGGATTGGCGAGATTTTGAAACAAGAGGAAAAGCGTGCGATACCGTGACAGCGGTGAAGTTCATATGGACTTCCACCGGACATTGAATGGGACGATCAAATATCTCCGGGAGAATTATGGGATTGAGTTTCTGGACCAGACCTTCCGCCGAACGGCCCGTAGCGTCTACCGTTCGATCTGGGAGGATCTTCAGCGGGGTGATCCGGAGCAACTCGTTGAGCACTGGCAGCATTATTTCGAACGCGAGGGCGGTGATATTGAAATTGAGCGCGCCGAGAAAGAAATCACCATGCATGTTAAAAAATGTCCGGCGATTGCGTATTTGAAAAGTCGGGGAATCAAACCGGATCCCGCTTTCTGTCGACAGACGGCTGTTATGAATGACGCATGGTCTGAAAATACGCCGTTTGAGATTATGACTGAAGTAACAGGCGAGGGCGAATGCACCCAGACCATCCGGAGGTGTGAAAAATGATACCCAGCGACCATTTCGTGCGTTATTACAATGAGGTCTTTAAAGCTCTGGATGGACTTGGTCGTTCAAATCTGGTGCAATACTGGCATGAACTGGGAAAAATACAAATCCGCGAACTGGGTGAGCAATTTCGACAGGGCGGACTGGAAGCGGCCCATAAGTACTGGAGCCGGATTAAAAAGGAAGAAAACTGCGAGGGAGAATTGATTCTCACCGAAGATTATTTCGAATTCCGCATGGATAGATGTCCGAGTCTCTCGAAAGTTCTCGACAATGATGCGGAACCGTGCGAACTTTACTGCGACCACTGCATGGGCTGGATCAAACCTTTGATGGATGAAGCTGGCTTGTTCGCCGTCTGTGACATGGTTTCGCGTTCCGAACCGCGTTGTGTCTTTCGGGTTTACAAAGACAGTGAAAAAGCGGACGCGTTTCTTGCAAGGGCACGTTTGCCCGGGCGCCCTTACGCCGAACATGGAAATGAATGAACGGAGAAATGCCATGAGTGTGCTGGATATGTTTTCTCTTGACGGACGCGTTGCGTTGATGACCGGCGGGGCGAGTGGATACGGCCTTCAGTGTTCAAGAGCTCTGGCGGAAAGCGGTGCCAGGACGTACATCGCCTCGCGGCATCTGGAAAAACTCGAAGAAGTTGCCTCGCAACTTCGCGATGAAGGGAATGATGTGACGGCCCTCCAGTTTGACCAGGGTGATGAGTCAACGATTCTGGCGCTTCGCGATGAAGTGGTAAAACGGAGCGGACGGATCGACGTGCTGGTCAATAATGCTGTCTCCCGACCCATGACGGGAGGGTGGGATGACAGCGTGGAACGGTTTGACGAAAGCATGCATGTGAACGCGACCGGACTTTTCGCTGTCACCAGGGCGGTGGGAGAGGTGATGATCGAGCATGAGAGCGGGTCGATTATCAATATCGGCTCCATGATGGGAATGGTGGGCGTCGAACATCATAATTACGACGGAACGGATATGAGCGGCTGGTACCCCGACTATTTTTTCCACAAAGGCGGTATGATTAATTTTACGCGATTTTGCGCCAGCTACTTCGGCCGATACGGTGTGCGCGTCAACTGCGTCTCCCCGGGAGGTTTGAAAAGCTCCGATCATCCGGACGATTTTGTGGAGAATTATTCCGAGAGAACGCAACTTGGGCGACTGGCCAATGATACTGACCTCATGGGCGCCATTGTGTTCCTGGCCTCAGACGCATCGTCGTACATCACGGGCACGAATATACCCGTTGATGGCGGATACACGGCGAAATAGTGGAGCAGAGCCCTGTCGCCTGTATGTGGCGGCCGTGTCCGCCGCATGTCATTAGCAGGGCCGCAGGCCTGCGGCAATGTCGTGTTTCTGACCTAAAAGCGAGATTGCCGCGAAACGCCTCGCAATGACATTGTGAACCTGGACGGCTTAACGCACACTGAACGCGTACAAGCCACAGCAGACCAAGATGCTTCATCGAACTTACGTGCGAGAGTACTGAGGATCCCGATTCGAATACTCCATGCAGAAAAGGTTTAATCCAGAATGAGTGGAAAAAAGCAGGTCTTGATCATAGGCGCTGGTGGAATTGGCAAACGACATATCCGCGGCTACCTGAAGACCGGACGTGCGGCTCTATCGGTTGTTGAACTTCGTGCTGAGCGGCTTGAGGAGGTCATGGAGGCTTACGATATACAGGAAGGTTATGAACGGCTGGAGAACGCCAATCTGTCAACTTTTGACCTTGCTGTCATCTGTGCTCCCGCTAATCTGCACGTCCCGTTGTCGAAACAGTGCGCGGAAGCCGGCGTCTCGTTTATGGTGGAAAAACCGCTGTCAGTGGACATGGGAGGTGTGGATGATCTTCTGACAACTGTTGAGGAAAATGGTGTCGTTGCGCGGGTGGGATATGTACGACGAAGCAGCAACGAACTGATGGAAATGCGAAAACAGATCGAGAATGGCAGGATCGGCGAGACCAGAATGTGCTACATGAACGCGTCGCAGGAGTATCCCAAATACCGTCCCGATTACCGGGACATTTATTACGCCCACGAAGACATGGGCGGTGGGGCTATTCTCGATTGTGCGAGCCATTTTATCGATATTCTGCTCTGGTTTTTCGGCACACCAGCCGAAGTGTCCGCAATGTATGACCGCCTTGAGCTGGAAGGCGTGGAGTGTGAAGATTCATGCCTGATATCGATCAGATTCGAAAACGGCCAGATGGCTCAGATCAACATCAACCAGTTTCAGAAACCAAACGTGTCGACAATTGACATGGTCGGCACGGAGGGAAACTTGCTGCTCGATCACGCGGAATTAAAATTTGCCGATGATGATTCGGGCAACTGGGAGACGACGGATTTTCAGGAAGGAATGACTCCGATGGAAATCCACGAAGGACGATTCCGTTTCCAGGCGGATATGATGATGGATGCCGCGGAAGGCAAACCGGATCACCTGACAACTTTGCAGGAGGCGAAAGTCAATTTACAGGTCGCTCTGGCGGCCAAGGAATCGTATCGGACGAAACAAATTGTTGAACTCTGAAAATCGGTGATCGTGACGGGTTCTTCGTGGTTTGGTTCG
>JAGXLK010000426.1 GCA_018334735.1 Planctomycetota bacterium
CCTTCCCCGTTTCAGTGGACACAGAGTTAAGCACCGTGTATGAACACGGAGGGGAAGGAAAAAGCGAATGGCGGTTCGTCAAATCATAGGTTGTTATGTTTTCGTGTCAAGCGTCGGTTAGGCGCATTATGCGGTCGGTGGTGTTAGACTGCTCTGAGATCAACAGCAATCCGGAAGCGCAGAGATCTCAGACGGTCGATGGCCTGTAACTCTTCTGTGGCGCCCCGTTGCAGCGGGTTGCGACCACGTTCATAGGTTTGGCAGGCCACCGACCTTAATGAGTACCAACAGAATAGCACGCCCAGCTGGCGATGCTGAATAGTGGAATGGAACGCATAACCGACATCGGTACTCTGCTCTCTCGCTCTGAGGAGGAAAAGGAGGAGACGATGGTCACACGGTTTCATGGGATCGATCGGCACAAGAAGTACTCGACCGTTTTGGTCCTTGATCGTGACGGGCGTGAGATTCAGTTTCTGCGCGCCGGTCAGATCGAGGTGTATCTCGCCGAGTTGGGTCCGGAAGATGCGGTTTCGCATCATCACCGATTCCTGGAATAAGACCGATCGCCAGGATGCGCGCAATATGGCCAAGGCGTTGTGGGTCTTTCTGGTCACCGGTGAGTTCGGCATTCCGACGGTGTACAAGCCGAGCGAGACGATTCGAACGCTACGCCGGTTGTTTGCAAGCTACACCCTCCGTGGGTCGCCAAATTCGCATGCTGAAGAACACCATTCAGGCAATGCTCACCGAGGATGGGATCACCTTGAGTTCAACCGAGCGATCCCGATTGTTCAAAGGTAAAGAGTCGGTCACCGACATCCTCGTCGATCACGGTCTCTCGGAGGTAATCGTTGAAGCGCTGCAGATTCAGGTCGATCTATTACGGACTATCACTGAATCGAAAGAGCAGCTCAGTCGGATGATCGTCGAGGCGAGTGCGCCACTGCACGCCCCCAATCCGGCTCCTTATTACCATCCCCGGCATCACGCCGTTGACCGCCTCCGCATTCCTCGCCGACATCGGGGACGTTCACCGGTTCCCGAGCCTCCGACGCATGAACGCGTATCTCGGCCTGGTACCGCGGTGCCACGACTCGGGCGGCAAAAGTCGGCCCGGGCATATCACCCGGGAATCCCGCAAGCTAAAGCCGGACAATTCTCACGCAGTCGATCTACCAGACGATTAAAGCGACGCCACAGTGGGAACGCGAGTATGAGGAGCTCAAAGCCAGGCGCGGCAGTGGTCGGGCGCGGATCGCAATGATCCGGCGGCTGTGCGGGGTAATGCGCCGGATGCTGCTGCAAGGAGAGCAATTCCACTGGTTGAAGGAGGAACTGTATCGACGAAAACTCGTCGAGTATCAGAAAACGAGGGAGGAACGCAAAAAAGAGCGAGATGCTGCTTGACGCGAAAACATAGTGGAAAAGTTATCTCCGAGCGCAAGCACAGAACGGCAGTCCAGGCCGATATTGCACTAAAACGTCGCGACGACTGAGGTCCTCTATCCGATATCGGAGCCACAGGGGGCTATACGAGGGGGCACGCGCGCCAAATGGGGAAATCGGAGCGGTTTCGTGTTTGCTTGCCGCGGGAAACCAACACACGTGTTCCGCGGGGGGTGCCAGAGGAAACGTTCAGATGAGCCTATCGGAATCGAATCCCGGCGGCGCCCGCCCGATCTTAACCAGATGCCGGAGAATATGCCGCAGCTCGCCGGGATCTTCGATGACCGCGATGACCTTCATCTCGGCGCCGCACTTCGGGCAGACAAACGGATCAACCTCATAGACCTTTGCGAGAAGCCGGGCCCAGGCGCGTTTGCTCGCATCGATCTCGACCTCTTCATCCCGATCCGACAATGGCTCGTATCCAAGGTCATCCGCGACGCCGTCGGGTTGGTGGGCGGCTTTCCACCCCTCAGGCGCGCGCTCGGCGATCCATGGCATTTCCTCCCAGCGCCCCTTTGTCCGAGATGCGTACAGGCCGTAGCGCCGGATGAGCTGCAAGCCTTTCGGCGGAATATGCTGGGTGAGATCGGCGAGGAAGTCCAACGCCTCGAACATATGAAGATTCTGCTTGAAATAGTGCGAATATGTTGTGTGGAACAACACGCGACCTTTGAACGGTTCGTAATGAATTTTCTTCAGTGAGACCGGAGGCCGCGCGATGTACTCCGCCAGGCTTTCCTGGGCGGACTCGTCGAGGATGCGAACACTGTTGTCGATACTGAAACCGGAATGCTTCCAGGACAGAAGGTTTCGGGCAAAGGCCTCGTTCAGTAGCTTGTGCGCTACCAAGAGCTTGATCACCCGACGGCGGAAAACCTCCACCATCGACTGCAGCCCGGAGAATGGGATATAGACGAAGGTGCCCTCCTCGTCAAAGCCACCTTCAAGCACGATCGCGTGGAAATGCGGGTTCCACCGGAGCATATCTCCGAATGTCTGATGCGCGATGACCATGCCTGTGAGAACCGGCCTGCCCGCGGCCTCGTGGTAGAACTCCCGGAGGATGTCGTAGATCAAACGAGACATCTCGGCGAACAGGCGACGATCGTGACGGAAGAACGGCCGGAGTGCCTTGGGCATCGTGAAGACGAACTGTCGATGCGGCAGCTTGAGCAGAACCTTGTTTGTCAGATGTTCGCCGAAGAGGATCGTTCTTTTTCTACTGCAAGATGGACACAGGTAGAATCCCTTGCAGGAGAACGGGCGAAAGTAATCATGGCCGCATTCGGGATTGGTGCAGCGGATACGAGCCACGCCCTGGAGATAGTCGCCGCACGTAGAAAAGCGCTCGCCCAGCTGCTGGATACGTTCAAGGCGGTACCTGCCGTAGGTGGCGGCATACTTGTCATCGTAGTGCTCGCAGAAGTCGGCGAAGTGGCGTTCAAAGATGGTATGAAGTTCGTTACGACCACGGGGAACGTACCGGTTTATCGCCGTGGTCGCGACGGGAATTGCCGTGCTCACATAAATAAATACTGGCGAAACCAGCTTCTTGCTTCACGTAGAGGGATTATTCATCGCACGTCACGTAAGACATACCATTCGCTGCAGTCTCGACTAACCGAGCCCGATGTCCCAGTTGACCATGGTCACAACTATCGCCTCCGAAGGTACAACAAAACCACCCAGCCGGTATTCTGCATATCTCAAAACGGGGCTTTTAGGATGCGAATTCATCCGCCTCACAACACCGCTCGACATGAAAAGTCTGTTGGAATCTGGATTGGTCAGCCGAGGAGACGCTCAATGCAGTCATGCTTGACGCGGTAAGTTTCCCTTTAACTCTTGGTATATTGCAAGCATTTGATGGCTAATTGGACCGGTATTCTTCATTGACCATGGTCACTGAAATCACTGCCGAAGTTACAACAAAAATACAACAAAATCCCACAGCGTATATGGCGTATATGAGGAAACGGCTCCGTTCACCGGCAATTTCGCCTCATACGGACCGTATATGACGTATATGGAAGTAGTGCAGTATTCAGGGTCTAGTGCCCTTACGGGTGTGTGAGTTCGAGTCTCACCTCGGGCATCTTTAAATGGCTCTAATGTAATAACTTGAAAGCCACCTCTTGTTGAAAGGGGCTTTTGTGCTCAAACGATTCTCGGTGTGAACAGCTTAAACCGTTCGAACAGCCCGAACCGTCCCCTGTTGCTCTCTTAACATTTTTTTGGGCCCGGGAAGCGACGGTACCGAGACTGCTGAAGGAGTTTTCACCGAGACGCAGAGAAGATCAGCTTGCGAATGAATGTCCGCGTCGTAACCCGGCATTCCGAACGGGGCCCCCGTAATCACCGCATCAAGAACACCATGCACA
>JAGXLK010000427.1 GCA_018334735.1 Planctomycetota bacterium
GGAGCGCTTGCGGCGGGATGCCCTGTAGTCGCACTGAACGCTCCCGGAGTCCGGCAAATCGTAGCACAGCGCGCCAACGGTATGCTTGTTGACGAGGAGTCTCCGGAGATTTTCAGTAATGCCTTGCGGTGGGTGGCGGGGCTGACCTCCGACGAAACCGCGCAGATGCGGCGTCGGGCCCGGCATTCCGCTGAGCCTTATAGTGTTGAGGAATTTGTGAACCAGTTACTGGAGGTTTACGGGATGACCATGGATGATAATCCTGGCCTTGTAAACCTCACAGGGAGAGACTGGGAGGGGCTGCTTAAAGTAATGGACCGGGAATGGAGGCTCTGGGTGAACCGACTTCGTGCTGTGGCGCGGGCCGCCACACCGCGTAGTTTCGACGAATAACGTCGGCGGACGGGACCGTCAGCTGGATGCTGACGTTTGAATTTCTGCGCCGCTGACGCTACAGTATTCCCGTTTCGCCAAGATCTGCTAAAGGAGTTGTTATGGAAGAAGTGAAGATACAGTTAAGCGAAAAAGATTTGCCGCGCCAGTGGTATAACCTCGCGGCTGATTTGCCCAATCCGCTACGTCCGCCCTTAACAGCCGACGGAACGCCGATCAGCGCGGAGACAATGGCTCCGATTTTTCCGATGAATTTGATCGAACAGGAGATGAGCGCCGAGCGGTGGATCGATATTCCGGAAGGGATCCTGGATATCCTACGGCGTTGGCGCCCGAGCCCGTTGCGTCGTGCTATCTACCTCGAAAGAGAACTCGATACACCGGCGCGGATCTACTACAAAGATGAAAGTGTCAGCCCACCGGGCAGTCACAAACCGAACACGGCGGTTGCTCAGGCCTGGTATAACAAACAATTCGGGGTTGAAAAGTTGACTACAGAGACGGGGGCAGGGCAGTGGGGGAGCGCACTATCATTTGCTTGCCAGCTGATCGGACTCGAGTGCAAGGTTTTCATGGTCCGCATCAGCTATGATCAGAAACCGTTCCGAAAAATCATGATGAAGGTTTGGGGCGGCAATTGCGTGCCGAGTCCCAGTGAGGAAACGGCAGCAGGGCGAAATGTGCTTGCCGAAAAGCCTGATACGCCCGGAAGTCTCGGTATCGCCATCAGTGAGGCAATCGAAGAAGCAATATCTGATGAAGAAGGGAAGACGCGTTACTCGCTCGGTAGCGTACTGAATCACGTTCTTCTACACCAGACGGTGATTGGTCTCGAGGCGAAAAAGCAACTGAAACTGGCCGGCGAGAAACAGCCCGACGTCCTGGTCGGTTGTTGCGGGGGAGGCAGTAACTTCGCCGGATTGTCGTTTCCATTCGTCGCGGACAAGATCAACGGCGCCGATATTGAAGTCATCCCGGTGGAGCCGACAGCGTGTCCGACAATGACACGTGGTGAGTTTGCGTATGATTTCGGCGATGTCGCCTGCACGACGCCGCTGCTCCCGATGCACTCCTTGGGTCATGAGTTTATCCCGCCGGGCATCCATGCGGGCGGACTCAGGTACCATGGAATGGCTCCGTTGATCAGCCAGGCGATCGTTGATGACCTTATGTCGCCCCTGGCGCTGGATCAGCTTGAGTGCTACCAGGCTGCGCTCCAATGGGCGCGTACGGAAGGGAGCATTTGTGCTCCGGAAACCAGCCACGCTATAGCAGCAACCATTCGCGAAGCCTTAAAAGCCAGAGAAGAAGGCCGCGAAAAGGTTATACTTTTCAATTACAGCGGCCACGGTTTGATGGATCTGGTGGCTTATGATAGCTACCTGAGCGAAGGGCTTGAAGATTCTACGTTGCCCGAGGAAGAGCTTAAAACGTCTCTATCGTCCCTGAAAGATAACCCGCCGGTCGAATAAAAATTATTCAGCTATCAGTCTATTCGACACAAAAAGAGGCCCCGTGTCCGATCAAAAAACCGGGGGAAACATTTTGCTCTTTGCAGGATTGCCCCAAAATAGCAAATGCTGTAAGTGTTTTTCTGAAAAGAGGTTATAAGATCAATTCGCCAAAGGGGCAGGCAGGGTCGTAGAATCATTCTGGTTTTGTTGTGGGCATTGAGGACTGTTCATATGATGCTACCGGAATAAACGTTTAGCCGGTACGGTTTATTTTATGAGTGACCTTCGTCGGCATTTCAAGAATACGGTATTGATCGGGGGGCTGACATTTTTTAGCCGGATCCTGGGATTGGTGCGTGATGTTGCGTTTGCGGCAATCTTTGCGGACAGCATGGTAGCGGATGCCTTTTTTTTCGCCTGGCGGGTCCCAAACTTGTTCCGGCGTCTTTTTGGCGAAGGTGCTTTGAGTTCCGCCCTCATTCCGGTTTTTACCGAATATCTTGAACTAAAAAGCAGGAGAGCCGCCTGGAAACTGGCCTGGGTTGTTGCCACGGCCACGCTGGGAGTGTTGCTGGCCTGCTTGCTTCTCGGGGAGGCTTTCATAGTGTTGCTGCCCCGAGTAGCGCCGCTGTCGGAACGATGGCGTCTGACATTTCTCCTGACCGGTTTACTGCTGCCCTACATGGTTTTCATTTGTCTGACGGCTTTGGCGGGCGCCATTTTAAATTCGCTCAAACATTTTTTTTCACCGGCTGCGGCGCCTGTTTTGCTGAACTTGTGCTGGATCGTAGCGCTTGTTCTGGTCGCACCACACGTTGCCACAACGATGAGGGGAAAAATTTTTGTTGTGGTGGGGGGCATTCTGGTGGCGGGGGTTTGCCAGCTCATTCTGCAAGTTTTTGCCCTTGTGCGGAAAGGTTTCCCGCTTCGTCCTGCATTTAATCTTCAACATCCCGGGCTCAGGCGCGTTGTCGTGACGATGGCGCCGATAGTTGCCGGTATGGCCGCGTTTCAGCTCAACGTATTGTTTGACGGCGTTATTGCCATCGGGTTGGCGGCTCCCGAAGGGGTAGAAACTTTTACTGTCTTCGGAGCGACGGTCGCGTATCCTCTTGAAATCGGAGCGAACAGCGTACTGGCGTACGCCAGCCGCCTGATGCAATTTCCACTGGGGGTCTTTGGGATAGCGCTGGCGACGGCGATTTTTCCGGCGTTGAGTGCGCGGGCCGCCCGTGAGGAATGGGAGGGTTTTTCGGACACTGTAACTCATGGCCTTGGCGCTGTTCTGGTGGTGGGGATTCCGGCCGGAGCAGGCTTGATTATTCTTGGAGGACCGGTCGTGGAACTGCTGTTTGAACACGGACGGTTTGGAAACGAGGCGACGGTACGAACCGTGTCAGCCCTGATTGCTTATGCGGTCGGCATATGGGCATACTGTGCCCTTCACATCTTGAACCGCGCGTTCTACGGCGTACAGGATCCGCACACGCCGGTCAAGATCGCCGTCGGCGCTGTGGTTGTGAATCTTGCTCTCAATCTCACGTTAATTTGGTTTCTTGGGGCAGCAGGGCTCGCGCTCTCAACGGCAATCAGCGCGGCGTTGCAGGTCTCATTGCTTACGTTTCTTCTTCACAGAGGTGTAGCTCCACTCGATATGGGGCATCTCGTAAAGGTGTTGGCGAAAACTCTATTAGCAACTCTATTCATGGCAGCGGTATGCTACATCGCCCTTCGATTCCTGCCGGCCGCCCCTGTGCGGGATAAAATGTTGATCAAGACTATTCGTGTTCTCGTTCCCATTGCTGCAGGCACACTGGCTTATTTCTTCCTCAGTTTGTCTCTTGGAATATCAGAGACGCGTTTTCTGCTCCATATCATCTGGCGACGGTTCAGACGTTGACTGTCATACTCTGTTTTTCATCCTGGCATTTGAAACCGTCCTTTTGCTCGATTAGATTCCAGGTAGTGAAAGCGCAGACCCGG
>JAGXLK010000428.1 GCA_018334735.1 Planctomycetota bacterium
GTCAAGGTCGTGCTGTACGGGTGGCGGGTGCCCCCGGGATCTCCTACGTCATCCACGCGGTGAAAGACGAAGATTACGAGGTCCGCTCCTTCCTGCCCAAGAAGTTCAGTCCCGAGTTGCGGGACCTGATCGCCTGGCCGGCCCGGCTGGCCGGCGCTCGGCGGGTGGCCGCGGTCGAAGATCCGATCACGGAGATTGTTCGTTACGACAAGCCGGGCACGGCCGTATTGATCATCATCGACCATGACGCTCGGCCCAAGGAAAAGGTTACGCTGCGAATTCCTGAGTGCGGCGCCTTCCACCACGCCCGCACGGCGACGGGCAAGCCGGTGGAATTCGATCTGGAAGATACCATAGCGGTCCTGCGGCTCCCCCTCGAAACCTGCGAGGCCATCGTGTTGTCGGCGGAGAAAAACGGGAGATGATCCGGCGCAACGATTGAGTTTAATACCTTTGAAAACATTTTTGCGTCTTGTAACTCATGCACCCCAATGTCTGCAGTCTCGGCATCTCCGCCGACGGTGGGGCAGCATGACCCCAGGACATCCCTTTGACAAGAACAATTTGCCCAATCCACGTTGAACGACTAAATTGGCATTTGACTCGTGTTCGTAAACATCTTTTTGAATCGATAATCCGGAGAATGTGGAAAATGGTGAGGTAAATGAAAACTATAGGTGTTTTGGCGACATTAGTGATGCTGACCTGTTCTGGCCTCATGGGGGGGGGGCTTTGAGACACACGAGGGATACAATTTGGAAGTAAGTAGCTCGCCGGTGCTTCTCGCCGAAGGCGGAGAAGCGCTCGTGCCGGTGGTTATTTCCCCGGAAGCCTCCGAAGAACTGCGCGCCTCTGCTGACGAGCTTTCGGCGTTTTTGAAGCGGATTACGGGCGCCGATTTTGCTGTTGAAGAACGCTTGGAACCCCACGGCCTTACCATAGGCACGATCGAACAGTTTCCCGATGATGAGCTGGCGGATGAATTAGCGGTCCGCGGCCACTATGACGGCCTGGAGGCGTTTGTAATTCGAAGTGAAGGGGGCGTTGTTCGACTGCTGGCCAACACTGATATGGGAGTTTCCCATGCCGTTTATCGGTTCCTGGAGTTGCTGGGCTGCCGCTGGTTTTTCATGGGACCGAACTGGGAAATCATCCCGCACAGTGAACGGTTGGAGTTTGGTCTGAATGAGACGTCCCGGCCCGTAATGTGGTATCGCAACATATGGTTTGACCGCCTCGCCCAGGGGGGCGAGCCGGGCGACCCGCATGCCCGCGAGGTTTTCGATGAGTGGTCCAGGCGCAACCGCATGAACAGCTCGCTGAAGGTGCGGGCCTCGCACAGCTGGCATGCTATACCGAACGATTTCAGGGAGGAATTTGAGGCCAACCCGGAGTATTTCGCACTTGTTGACGGCGAAAGGAGCGGCCCCCAGTTCTGCGTGACCAATCCCGGCCTGCAGGAGATTATTATCGAATACTCAAGGCGTTTCTTCGAGAAAAATCCGGACGCCGATATGGTGTCTCTCGATCCTGCGGACACCTCTGGCTGGTGTATGTGCGAGGACTGCCGGGAGCTTGGACATCACAGCGCCCAGCCGTTTTATCTCGCGAACGTGGCCGCACGGGCTTTACGCAAGAGCCATCCCGGCAAGTATGTCGGACTGCTGGCCTATAGCTGGCATTCAATACCGCCTGATTTCAGCCTCGAACCAAACGTTCACATACAGCTAACAAGGGGCATGAATTTCGGCGAATACGAATATGACCAATTATTCGATATGTGGACGCAGAAGTGTGATGTGATGACGATTTACGAATACTATTCTTACTGGCAGATGGACAGGGGCATGATTCCCGGCACGAAGGTGACCGATATCCGCGGCACGGCCCGTGATATGCGCGAGTACGCCGACAGCGGCTCGGTGAAGGGCATAAGCGCGCAGTCCACGTGCAACTGGGGCATACACGGCCTCGGCTATTACGTGGCCAACCGGCTTATGTGGGCTCCGCATGCCGATGTAGAGGCTCTGCGCCGCGATTTTTTAGAAAAATCTTTTGGCGCCGCTGCGCCCGCCATGGGACGATTTTACGATCTTTTCGACGTGTCGGGCAAACCGCTGAGAGGCAAGGCACTGCTGGGAAAAATGATTGGTGAACTCGAAAACGCAAGCCGTAGCGCTGAGGGCGACGAAGGGGCGCTGTCGAGAATAGACGATCTGAAAAAACTTATCGTTTACAGCTATATCGGAGAGAAATACAATGCGCTCCGTTACAGCGGTGTCGAAGACAAAAAAGCTATACGCGAAATTGCACTGGAATGGCTGACATGGTCCTACCGCATAAGAAACAGCTATATGATCGCCTGGCTTACCTTCCGGTCCACCTTCGGGCGTCCGATATCGGAGAAGCTCGATGCGCCGCAGCTTTTCTGGCGCAATACTATCGATGCTCCGGAACGCAACCCCTGGCGTGTTGACGAACCGGTTACGCGGGAGGAACTTGACCAGCGCCTTGCCGATATAAAGGGAGAAATAGGAGAAATACCGGACGTGCCCGAAACCGATTTCTCGGGGGATTACGTGCTGGTAGCGACCGGCCTCGAATCCCGCCGGCGTCCAAGGAGTATACGCGCATCCACCGAAGCCAACTACCTGCTTGCCAGCATCGAAGGGGAGCCGCTGGAGATAACGATAACGCACGAAGAAACGAGATTAGAACGGCCCGATACGGTTTATACGCTGAGTGACGCTGAGGGGAAGGAAATTGTTTCCGGACGACTGCCTATCGGCGAGCATGAGCTGAGGTTGGAAGTTCCCGGAGCCGGCGTTTATAAACTCACCTGTTTCTCCAGACGGCGCGGGTTCCACCTCAGCGTGCCGGTGTCCGTGCCGGGGGCATTTTTAAAAGAGCCGGGCCGTTCCTACCGGCCCTCCGGGTATACGCCTCCGGTTTACTTTTACGTACCTGTGGGGACGGAAGAAATCCTGTTCCACGCCCATCGGTCGGGCACGATCGTGATCCGCGACGGTGACGGTGAAAAGGCGTATGAAGGCATATCGGACGGCAATTATGTATCGGTGCCGGTGCCGGAAGGGCAGGATGGACGGGTGTGGTCGCTCGGCGACGAGATAGGAGGTCCGGGAGCCGGGATGCGGCTTCGCGCGTTCAGTTTTCTTAACCTGCCCACGGCGCTTTCATTCAGTCCCGATTATGTGTTCGTTCCGGCGGAAGTGGCGGAGGCTGACGGTCTGGAAGTTATAACCCCGCTGAATCGTTAGCCGCCTGCCGGTGTGTCGAAGCGCGGTTTTTTTGGAGTGTAAATATAGATCGTTGTTTTCGGATTGAGTCAGGCCGGGAATCGGCGAGTCTCTGGTTTTAATGCCCGTTGTCGGCCTCAGACTACCAGGTTTATGAAATTCGGAGTGAATTTGGCGGGTGATACCATGTGGCAGTGTCGCGAGTTGGTTGTGTAACTTTAAATCAGGAGAAATGTAATGAGCTATTTTGAAGGTGAAATCAGGTTCGGTTTGTCGGCAATACTGTTTGTCTGTGCAGCATATCTCGGCGTTTCGGCTCAGCCGGTTTCGGCGTTTGTTCTTGTCGAGGAAGGGGAGGCATCGGCGACGGTGGTGCTGCCAGAGGAAACCGAATGGGACAGGTATGTGAACGCATCGGAAGAGGAAATTGAGACCTTCGCGCGCGAACGGTTTCCCAATGCGTCCGAGGAGAAACTGGCCGAAGTTATTCAAAAAATGCCGGATTTGCGACAGCGTGAAGCCCGCCGAGTGGGGGATGAGGAATTGTTAGCGGCCGAGGAACTGGTCGAG
>JAGXLK010000429.1 GCA_018334735.1 Planctomycetota bacterium
GGGGAAAGAATTTCGGGCCCGGATGGAACGACGGAAGGAAGAAGTGCTGGCTGAGCGCATGTCTCTTTCGCATCCCATCTTATTCAGCTCCCAAAAGATCAATCAGGCCAAAAAGAATATCGAGAAAACTGACTGGGCGGACTTATGGCTAAACGAAACGAGGGAAGTGGCCGATTATGTCATCTCACAGGGCGCGGATAATGCGAACAGCTCTTGAATCGTTGCGTTCTGACGGCTGTTACCTGCCGCTATCCGATACGGCGGTCGACGGGAAGCCTTCCCCCCGTATTTTCGAGATCGGTTTGAACCGCTACCCGGATGTATTCGATGGTTGTTTGCCGCAGATTTGCGGGGATCGGAAACCGACCACCTATGCCTTGTTTAATCTCGATCATGATGCGGTGACGCGGCGCCGATCACTGCCGGTTCCCGAAAACGTTTTCCCGGCGTGGAAGACGGCTGTGTTGCGCCATGGAAGCGGTTCCCATTCAACCGCGGCGGCACTGCCTTTTAATCCGGCGGGAGGACACCGGCACGCTGATAACCTGTCCCTCTACTATTTTGATCGCGGTCGGGCGATTCTGGGAGACCAGGGTTACGTCGGCGATACTCCAATGAACGAATGGATACATTCGACGTTCAGCCATAATCTGGTCATCGTTGATGGAGAGGAACAGCAACGCCAGAATCGAGAACCGTCGCTCGGGATGATGTTCACAACACCGCACGTGTCGGTTATCGAAGCGTATTCGGGTGCCTATCCCGGGTGCACTCGCTACCGCAGGTTTTTGGCTTTGCTCAAAGGACCGGAAGCGCAATCAATTTTGCTGGATATCTTCCGGGTGCGTGGAGGGAAAAAACACGCCTGGCGGATCTACAGTGAACTGGCCGCCAGTGATGCGATGGAAAGCGAAATGCAATTTGATGGGATTGAGCTTGCTGGACACGAAGAGTTGCCAGAATACGGCGCAAGCGTCGAGCGCGATAATATTTACGGTCTTCAGGACGTGCGCGGAGTGGACGATGCGGTTGCGCCCTTTCGGACTGTGTGGTGCGATGAACACGGACGATACCGACTTCATATTTTGAGCAATGCGGACCGGGTGGAGATCTCACATGGACCGGGGCAGGAGAAACTTTCTCAGGCAGGCCGGAGAGTGCGTTATCTGGATGTCGTCCGGCAAGGAGCGCAGCTGGACAGCACATTTGTGGCTCTGCATGAGCCCGATGGTTCCGGTGGGAGCCTGCCGGTGGAAAGTGTGGAACGTCTGCGTGTCCCGGAAGAGGCCGGCGCGGATGCTGTCGCTGTTCGCCTTGACACACAGTGGGGTTCGTACGTTGTGCTGAACGAGTTTCGGCAGGAGTGTATGGTTGGCGGGATCCGATTTGAGGGGCATTGCGGAGTTGTGGGGGAGACAAATGGTGGAAAAGCCTGGCTGGCGAGTTGCGGTGCGACGACGCTTGAAGCGGACGAGTTGGGTTTTTCCGGGACGGTGCCGGTTTGGGGCCGCGAAATGCAAATAAAGAACCGATACGAGATTTGCCCGAAGACGCCGCGTCCCGAAGGCTGGCCTGAGCTGGTTCTGCCGGGTACGTGGGTTCTGGTGGGGGATGGTGATGTGTTTACGGGGTTGCCGGTTTCCCAATGTTCCAAGGACAGTATTCGGGTGAGAGATTTTCCGCTGCCGGACGCCACGGAATTTCGCCTTCCGTCTACTTTTTACAGGAAAAAGTAGGGCAAAAAGGGAAACGGTCTCCGCGTAGAGGGGTACTGCGGGGCCCTCGCAAGCTGTCCCGGTTTATCCGTCCTCGGGGGCAATTTCAAATTGTGTCCGCGTCCGCACTGTTGTATCCTGAAGATATACCCGTTGACCGGGTGCCACCGGAAAAACGGATGCAGGTGCCCAAATGGATTACGTTCACCTGAGACTATATTTTGATATCGAGGAATGAAATGAATTTATCGGAGATGCTCAGTCTGCGGCAATTTCTGGGCCTTATTTTGGTTTTGAACGTGTTTGCGACGGGATGTCGGACATCTTCCGCGGCCCCTGCTGCGGATCTGGCGTCCGACGGCCGATGCATGATGCCCGTGGTTGTAGGCCAGAACGCGTCTGACAATGTGCAAAAACATGCAGATCAGCTGGCCGAATATCTCGGCCGCATGGGAGGGACGGAATTCAGGGTCAAGCGAGGGGATGGCTCGAGCGGGATTGTCGTGGGATTGCCGGCTGATTTTGAAAGTTGTCCGTTCGAAGTGCGATTCAAAGAAGGGCCATTTCATCGCGAGGATTATCTCCTCCGGTCGAACGCGCAGGGGCTGTGGATCCTCGGATCCACTGAGCTTGCTGTTCGGCATGGGGTATGGGATGTTTTGCACCGGCTGGGGCACCGGCAGTTTTTCCCGGGCGATACGTGGGAAGTTGTTCCCCGGAAGGACGATTTAAGTATTGCCGTTAACTGCACGGAAAGTCCAGATTTTTACGCCCGACGAATCTGGTACAACTGGGGCATGCGCTGGGGGTATAACAGGGAGCCGTATTCGCAGTGGAACGCCCGTAACCGCATGGCGCGGGGTTTTCTCCTCCGGAGCGGGCATGCGTACGGACGCATCATTCGCGGTCACCGGAAAGAGTTTGAAAAGCATCCGGAATACTACGCTCTGGTGAATGGTAAGCGTAAAAAGGGAGGCGGCGCCAAATTGTGTGTGTCGAATCCCGGCTTGCAAAAACTCGTTGTCGATTATGCGGTTGAGCGTTTCAAAAAAAAGCCGGATATGGATAGTATCAGTCTCGAGCCCAGCGATGGGGGAGGCTGGTGCGAATGTGAAGATTGCAAGGAACTGGGCAGCCCCAGTGATCGCGCTTTGCTGCTGGCCAATAAGGCAGCAAAGGCGGTTAACAAACTTGGTTTCGGAGAGAAATACATCGGGATGTATGCCTACAACCGCCACTCCCCGCCACCGAGTATCAAGGTTCACCCGAATGTCATTATCAGCGTCACGACAGCGTTCCACACAGGCGGTTGGAACACGAAGAAAATTATCGAAGGTTGGCGCGATCAAGGCGCTACGCTCGGCATATACGACTATTTCAGTGTTGTGGCGTGGGACTGGAACCTTCCGCGACGGGCCAAAGCATCTCGTCCCCATCGTATTGCACCGGCTATCCGGGAATTTTATCGGCATGGGGCGCGGTTTTACGACTGCGAATCGGGCGATTGCTGGGGGCCGTGCGGGCTTGGTTATTACCTGGCGTCGCGGGTGATGTGGGATGTGAATGAGGCGGATCGCATCGATGAGATCATCGATGATTTTCTGCAGAAGGCTTTCGGGCCAGCTCGGGAACCGATGGCGGAGTTTTATCATCTCATCACGGAAGATAAACGTCGACGTTCGCCGGCGGATCTGGTGGGACGTATGTATCGACATCTGGCTGAGGCCCGCAGAAAAGCCGGGGAGAACGAAGCGGTTAAGCGGAGAATTAACGACCTTATTCTTTACACACGTTATGTTGAGTTATACGAGGCATACGCTGCTGTTGCCGGAGAGGCGAAAAAAGAGGCGAAGAAGGCCGTTTTGAAACATGCCTACCGAATTCGCGAGAGGATGATGGTTCACAGCTACGGACTCTGGGCACGTCTGATTGGTCAGAAAGCGGCTCATACGAAAGCTCATCCGATCAAAGACGATCGGGCGCTCGAAGATGAAGATATACTGGAGATGCTGCGGAGCGGGATTGAGGAGAATGAACCTGTGGAGATCGGTTTTGAACCCGTGGAATTCAGTCGGAAGCTTGTGCCGGCTCGGGGACTCAAGC